>JBEGRA010000318.1:0-9194 GCA_041180705.1 Pseudomonadota bacterium
GGACTTCGGACCGGGTTCCGGAAAGCCGCCGCAAGGCGGCTTTCTTGTTTCCGATGGAACCAATTGCGCGCTGTCCAGTCCGAGAGTCGAGAGGGCCCCACAAAACCCGTTTTCAAGGGACCCGAGACGGTCACGCCCTCGGTGGGTTTTCCTTCGCTTTTTCGGCGCAGGAAGGGCATATCCGTTTTTTTTCTGCTATAAAGCAGGGCTCAGTGCACCGTCAGCGGTCCGCGAAGGGGACCAGCGTCGGGGCCATTCCAGAGAGGCAACCATGTCCCAGTCCAGCCAGCGCACCGCTCGTACCCGCCACATGGCGGCCCGTTTCGCCATCGCCGCGTTGCTCGCGGTCGGTACGGCCATGTCGCCGGGCATTGCAGATGCCGCCAAGAAGGAAGCGGCTCCAGCAGGTCCGCCGCCGCCGAAGTTCTCGAAGCCGGTGCAAAAACTGTTGAAAGCCTCGCAGGACGCTTTCGACAAGCAGGATTTCGTTACTTCGCTGGCGGTGGCGAAAGAGGCGCTGGCGGCGGCGTCCACGGACGACGACAAGCGCTTTGCCATGCGGTTTGTTTACCGTTGCGCCGTTTCCCAGAAGGACTGGCCAGCCGCCATTGCGGGCCTGAAGGACTATCTGGCCTCCGGGTTGGCAGAAGATGATGAGACGCTGCGCTACACGCGCGTGCTCACCCAGTTGCACCTGCAGGTGAAGGACTTTGCCGGCGCGCTGGAGTGGTACCAGAAGTACTTGCCTCTCGCAGGAGCCGCGGCCACCAGCGACGACTACGACACCGCCGCTTCGGTGGCCCTGAATCAAAAGCTTCCCTTGGTGGCAGCGGACATCCTGCAGGCTTTCCGCACCCAACGCGGTGACGCAGCTCTCAGCGAGCGCCTGCTGCTCCTGATGAACACGGCCTATTACCGCGCGGAGAAGCCGGCAGAACGCCGTTGGGTGATGGTGCAACTGGTCACGCGCTTCCCCAAGCCGGACTACATGCACGACTACCTCAACCTGCTGCTGGATGGCAGCACGGATGACCGTACGCTGGCGAACGCCTACCGTTTCGCGTACTCGCAGAATTTGTTCAAGAAGGGCAGCCAGTACACGGACTTCGCCGAGAAGCTGCTGACACAGGGTTCTCCCGGCGAGGCGGTCGAAGTCCTCGATGCCGGCGTGGCGGCGGGGTTGCTGAAGCCCTCCGACACCCTGAAGAGCTTGACGGACCAGGCCAAGCCTGCCGCCGCGGAAGACCGCAAGGCCACGCCTGCGCTCGACAAGGAAGCCCGTGCTAAGCAGAACGGCGAACTGGATGTGAAGCTTGGTCTTGGCTACATCGGCCAGAAGCAGTACGACAAGGCCGTGGAGGCCATCGCGCGTGGCTTGCAGCCAGGGCGCATCGCCAAGGTCAAGCGCGTTGACGAATCGCAGCTGCTGCTGGGCTATTCCTACTACAAGCTCGGTCGTCTGGAGGAGGCGCGCGCGGCCTTCACCGAAGCAGCGAAGGACCCCCGCGCTGCGGAGCTCGTGAAGCTATGGTTGGCAGCTTGCGCTGCCGTTCCAGCCGCTGCCCCGGCTCCTGAAGCCGCGCCGGCTGTGGTGCCCGCACCGGCACCGGCCAAGCCCTGATTTCCGGTTTCGATATTTCCACCGTTTTTAAGGACTGCAGGATGAAGACCAAACTCTCGATGCGTATGGTGGTGGCTTCCACCGTGCTCGCCATGGGCCTCGTCGCCCAGCCCACGTTGGCTGCCGAGATGACGCGTGACGTCCAGGCCAAACTGCTCGAAGCCCAGAAGGCGGGTGGCGACAAAGCCGTGTCGCTGGCCAAGGATGCACTCGGTGCCGCCAAGTCCGGCTACGACAAGGAGATGTCCCTCAAGGTGCTCCTGAGCGTTGCCTTCAAGGCGCGTGATTATCGTTCGGCCGTGCAGGCTGCCGAAGGTTTGCTGGACGGTGGTTTTGCCAAGGGCAATGAGCGTCTGACGTACACGAAGTACGTGGCGGACCTCTCCATTCAGAATCGCGACTATGCGAAGGCCGCCAGCTACTATCAGAAGTACATCGATGCTCGCGGCGCTGGCGCCACCGAGAAGGATTACTTCGACGCGGCCCAAGTGGCAAACCTCACCGGCAGCTACTCGCAGGTGATGATGTTCGGTGACAAGGTGGCGGCCTCGGGCCGTCCGCGTTCTGAAAAGCTGTTGCTACTGCAGTACAACGCTGCCGGCAAGCTGGGGCAGGCTGCCAAGCAGCGTGCGCTGATGGAAGAACTGGCGAAGCGCTTCGGCAAGGGCGAATACCTCGCCAACATGATCGCCATCCACAGCAAGGCCAATGGCGACAAGTCGATGATCCTCAACCTCTACCGTCTCGCGGCTGACCGTGGCGGTCTGAAGGGTCAGGAACTCGGCGTGGCGTTCGCCCAGGAACTCATCAACGCCGGTGCCATGTCCGAGGCTGCTGCCTTCCTGAAGAAGGCCAACCTCAAGAAGGACGACAAGGTGAAGGGCTTGGAGCGTCAGGCTGCCTCGTTCTCCGACGCCGAGCAGAAGGCGCTGGCGGTGAAGGACAAGGAAGCCCGCGCGGCGAAGAACGGCGAGAACGACTACCGCGTCGCGCTCACCTACTTCGGCATGGGCAAGTACGCCGAAGCCGCCGAGGCCGCTCGTCGCGCCGTCCAGCCGGATCGCATCGGCCGCGTGAAGCGTCCCGATGAAGCGCAGATGCTGCTGGGCATGGCCCTGGCTCGTGGCCACAAGGGCGGCGAAGCCAAGGCCGCTTTCGCGGAAGCTCGCAAGGACTCCCGCATGGCCGCTGCTGCGGACCTGTGGAGCGCCGTGGCCAAGTAAGCCACGCCTCTCGGCGCGGGGTTCCAGCGACGCTGGAACTTCCGCCACCAAGTGAAAAGGCCCGCATTGGCGGGCCTTTTCTTTTTCATCGCCCGTCAAACTTGGGCGGGCTAACCCAGCGCCAATGCCGCTGCCAGCGCGAACATCACGGCCGCGATGGCCCCGTCCAATACACGCCAAGTACCAGGCTTGGCAAACAACGGCACCAGCAACTTCGCTCCAAAACCCAGCGACGTGAACCACACGATGCTTGCCGTCGCAGCACCTGCCGCGAACTCCCAGCGCTGCACGCCATGATGCTGGTTCGCCAGCGAGCCCACCAGCACGACCGTGTCGAGGTAGACGTGGGGGTTCAGAAAAGTGAACGCGAGCGTGGTTGCCAAAGCAGTGCGCAGTGGCACCGACTGGCCTTGGTCTACCACAGCCTGTTGCGGGGACCACGACCGTCTCAGGGCTTTCCACCCGTAGACCGCAAGGAACACCGCACCGGCCCCGCGTAGCCATAGCAGGGCCGCTGGGGCCGCCTGGATGAACTCACCCAGGCCCGCAACGCCAGCGACGATGAGCGCTGCGTCGGCCGTCGCGCACAGGGCGACAATCGGCAGCACATGCTCCTGCCGAAGCCCCTGACGCAGGACAAACGTATTCTGGGCGCCAATGGCCACAATGAGCGAAGCGCCCGTGGCGAACCCGGTGACCGCAACAGGAGTCACCTGCCGTCAACCAAGCCGAGCCAGATACTGAAGGATTTCCTCCAGACCTCGGACCTCGGCGTATTTGGCTTGCAGGTCGAACAGGTTAGCCTCATGGGGGCCAGGCGCACGGTCCCCCACGGCGTCGCGCACGACCACGGGTATGAAGCCATGCTGGCAGCAGTCGACGGCACTCGCCCGCACGCACCCACTGGTGGAAACACCGGCGATGAGGACGGTGTCTACACCCAGGGAAGTGAGGGTCGAGGCGAGAGAGGTGCCGAAGAAGGCGCTGGCGTATTGCTTCGTGACGAGTGTTTCGCCGGGTGCTGGCTCCAGCCCCGAAGCGAATGCGGCCAAGTCTGGATGGGCGCCCGCCTCGAAGGACCGCAGCGCAGGCACCTTCCGGAAGAACACCCCGCCGTTGCGGCCACCGGGCTGGTACTCGACGTTCGTGTGAATGACCGGGATACCTGCAGCACGGGCGGCCCCGAGCAGGCGGACCGCCGCGGCGTGTGCCGCATCCACTCCTGCGTACAGGGGCGAGCCTGGCAGCAAGTAGGCGTTCACGAAGTCGATGACCAGCAGCGCAGGGCGAGGGCCCGGCTGCAATTGCTGGTTGAATCCGCCACGGGCGTAGTTCGCCGCCAAGGACTCTTCACCCTGCTTGCTCACGTTGGCAGCTGCCTTATTTTCGTCCACTGACATATCAAATGACCTTGCCAGCCTTGAGGGCAGCAAATCGCTCGGCGTCCACGCCGAGAAGCCCGCGGTAGATCTCTTCGTTGTGCTGCCCCATCTCCGGCGAAGGCGAGCGGATGCCGCCGGGTGTCTTCGACAGCTTCGGGGCCACATTCTGCATCTTCAGCTTGCCGAACGTCGGGTGGTCCGTTTCCACGATGGCCTCACGAGCCTGGAAATGCGGGTCCTCGAGCATGTCCGGCGCTCGGTAGATGAGGCCGGCAGGAACGCCGTGCTTGTCCATCAGGTCCAGGACCGTCTTGGTCTGCAGACCGCCAGTCCAGTGGCCAACCAATCCATCCAATTGCTTCTGGTGGGTTCCGCGAGCCTGGTGGTTCACGTAGCGCGGGTCCTTGGCCAACTCCGGTTGCCCCATTGCCTCGCAGAGCCGCCCGAACACGGTGTCCTGGTTCGCGGCAATGAGCACGAGTCCGTCGGCCGTCGGGTAGACATTGGACGGCGCGACGTTCGGCAGGATGGCGCCCGTACGCTCACGGATGTACCCCGTCTTGTCGAACTCGGTGATGAGCGACTCCATCATGTTGAGCACGGCCTCGTAGAGCGCAGAGTCCACCACCTGGCCCTCGCCCGTCTTCTCGCGGTAGTGCAGAGCGGACAGCGCGCCGAGGCAAGCGAAGGTCGCAGCCAACTCGTCGCCAATGGAAATCCCCATGCGGGAGGGTGGCGTGGAAGGATCGCCGACCACGTACCGCAGGCCACCCATGGCCTCGCCGATGGCGCCGAACCCGGCGCGGTGGGAGTAGGGGCCCGTTTGGCCATAACCGGAAACGCGGATCATGATGAGGCGCGGGTTGATCTTGCGCAGTTCTTCCCAGCCGCAGTTCCACTTCTCCATGGTGCCGGGGCGGAAATTCTCCAGCACGAAATCCGTGTGCTTCACCATCTCCTTGAAGAGGGCCTGCCCTTCGGGCTGACGCATGTCGAGGGTGACAGCCTTCTTGTTGCGTGCCACCACCGGCCACCACAGCGACGGTTCGCCGGCGGCCTGCCGGCCCCAGGCACGCAGCGGGTCTCCCTGGCCGGGCGGCTCGATCTTGATGACCTCGGCCCCCATGTCACCCAGCAGTTGCCCGCAAAATGGACCAGCCAGCAGGGTGCCCAATTCGAGTACTCGAAGGTCCGACAGGGGGCCGTTCTTGAAGGCGTCGTTAGACATGGGAATGCTCCGGGGGAAACGGCGTTCGGTCGCCGCGAGACAGTAATTCCTCTGTATACAATTCATTGAGGTTTGCAGTCAAGGAGAGGATTTGTACGGATTTCGTTGGTGAAAATGGCGGAAAAACCTGCCGCAAAGGCCAGCGCTGTGTATACAATCGGCCGGTAGCTGAACGAAGGAGCCTGCGGTCGCTGCCATGCGGCGCTCAGGCTCGCCGAACCTGCAAGGGAATACGCCTGTGAGCCGTACTGTCGAAATCGTCGAGGTCGGGCCGCGCGACGGCCTGCAGAACGAACCGACGCTCGTGTCCACCGAACACAAGGTGGCTTTCATCGAGCGCGCCATTGCTGCCGGCCTGCGGCGAATCGAAGTCACCAGCTTCGTGAACCCCAAGCGCGTACCTCAGATGGCGGATGCTGAAGCCGTGCTGCAGGCCCTCATGGCAAACCGCCATCCCGATGTGCGCTATGTCGGCCTCGTGCTCAACCAGAAGGGCTTCGAGCGTGCCTTGGCCGCCGGTTGCAACGAAGTGGGAATGGCTGTCGTCGCCAGCAACACTTTCAACCAACGTAATCAGGGCGTCACCACCGAAGACTCCATCGAGGCGTGGTTGCAGATGGCGCGTGCGGCGCGCGCTGCCGGCATTCGCGCCCAGGTCACGGTATCCGCCGCTTTCGGTTGCCCGTTCGAGGGCGAGATTTCGGTGGCCCGCGTGGTCGAAGTCGCCAAGCGGGTTGCTGAAGCAGAACCCTTCGAAATCGCGCTCGCTGACACCATCGGTGTTGGCGTGCCGGGGCAAGTCACAGAACTCGTTTCCCGCGTCCGCGAAGCGATTCCCGGCGTCAGCCTGCGCTGCCATTTCCACAACACCCGCAACACCGGCCTGGCGAACGCGTATGCCGCGGTGGAGGCGGGCGTGAATACGCTGGATGCCAGCATCGGCGGCGTGGGCGGTTGCCCGTTCGCACCCGCCGCTACCGGCAACATTCCGACCGAAGACCTCGTCTACATGCTCAGTCGCATGGGCGTCGCGACCGGCGTCGATCTCGATGCCGTCATCGCCACCGGGCGCTGGTTGCAGGACGTCCTCGGGCGTCCCGTGCCAGGCATGCTGGTCAAGGCCGGCAATTTTCCGCAGGGTCTTGCGGCCTGACCCCATTGCGCCGGCGCTGCAGAGGTCCTACTCTCGTTCCAATCCCGTTCCTTCCTTAACGACCCACCCGTAGGTGTACGCATGAGTTATCGTTTGGGTGTTGACGTCGGTGGTACCTTCACCGACCTGCTCCTCGTCAACGAGAAATCCGGTCAGACCTGGAAAGCCAAGGTGTCCAGCACCCCGGCAGACCAGTCCATCGGCGTGTTGCATGGCATCGAAAGGGTGTGCGGCCTCGCCGGCATCCAGCCCTCCGATATCCGCGATGTGATGCACGGCACCACCGTCGCCACGAACACCGTGCTCACAGCCACCGGTGCCCGCGTCGGTCTGGTGACCACGAAGGGTTATCGTCAGGTGCTGCAGATTGCACGCTCGTTCGTGCCTGGCGGTCTGGGCGGCTGGGTCATCTACAACAAGTCCCTGCCCATGGCGCCGCTCGCTCTCACCATCGAGGCGGACGAGCGCGTCGGCACCAAGGGCGACGTGGTTGATGCCCTGAACGAGGACAAGCTGCGCACGGATCTCGCGGCCCTCGGCACGAAGGGAATCGAGGCACTCACCGTCTCGCTCATCAATTCCTTCGCCAACGACACGCACGAAAAGCGCATCCGCGAAATCGCGGCCGAAGTGCTGCCGGGCATTCCGGTGTCGCTGTCTTCAGAAGTGGTTCCCGAGATGCAGGAGTACGAGCGCACCGTCACGACGGTGGCCAACTCCTACGTGCGTCCGCGCGTCCAGCGCTACGTTGCCAATCTCCGCGACAAGCTCGCGAGCAAGGCCAAAGACGTCAAGCTGCACATCCTGCGTTCGGACGGCGGCCTGGCTTCTTCGCAGTCGGCGGCCGACTACCCCGTGAACCTGCTCATGTCCGGCCCGGCCGGTGGCGTGAGTGGCGCGCTGTGGGTGGCCGTGCAGGCGGGCTTCCCGAATCTGCTCACCGTCGACGTGGGTGGTACCTCCACCGACGTGGCGCTCATCATGAACGGCGAGCCGCGTCTGCGCCGCGAGACCTCGGTCGGTGACGTTACCGTCCGCGCTTCGTCGGTGGACATTCGCACGGTCGGTGCGGGTGGTGGTTCCATCGCGCACGTGCCTGAACTGACCGGCGCCCTGCGCGTCGGTCCGCAGTCCGCTGGTGCGGACCCGGGTCCGGCTGCTTACGGCAAGGGCGGCACGGAGCCGACCGTCACCGACGCGAACGTCGTCCTCGGCTACATGCCCGCCATGCAGAAGCTCGGCGGCGACATGGAACTGAAGCGCGACCTCTCGCA
Organism: Pseudomonadota bacterium; assembly: GCA_041180705.1. Lineage (GTDB taxonomy): Bacteria > Pseudomonadota > Gammaproteobacteria > Steroidobacterales > Steroidobacteraceae > CAIOHZ01. The sequence continues at coordinate 7,882 of JBEGRA010000318.1, forward strand.
GGAAGCGGTGAAGAAGGTGGCAGACAAGCTGGGCATGGGCGTCAAGGACGCCGCGCTCGGCATCTACAACATCGTCAACGAGAACATGATCGGCGCCCTGCGTCTCGTGTCGGTTGAACAGGGCCACGACCCGCGCGACTACGCGCTCATCGCCTTCGGCGGCGCCGGTCCGCTGCACGCCAACGCTCTCTCGCGCCTGCTGGGTTCGTGGCCGAGCATCATCCCGCCGGGTCCCGGCGTGCTGTGCGCGCTCGGCGATGCCACCACGGCGGTTCGCGACGAAAGCTCGCGTACCTTCATCCGCAAGTTCAGCGACACCAGCAAGAAGGACATCGTCAAGGAGCTGAAGGCGCTCTCGACGCATGCTGCCAAGACGCTGGCCGCGGAAAAGGTGCCCGCCAAGGACCTCGAGTTCGGCTATCAGGTGGACGTGCGCTATCACGGCCAGGGCTTGCGCCTGACGGTGAACGTGGACCTGAAGCGGCTCGAGAAGGAAGGCCTGGACGCCATCTCCAAGCCGTTCGATGAAGAGCACACCCGCCTGTTCACCTTCGCGCTGCCGCTGGAGCACGAGTTCGTCAGCCTGCGTGCCGTCGTTCACGGCAAGGGCGTGAACATCACGCGCCAGAAGAGCACGCTCGGCAAGCCGGACCCGTCCGGTGCCGCCGTCGGCAAGCAGAAGGTGTTCATGGAAGGCCGCGACTACACGGCCATCGTGTACGACCGTGCGAAGCTGAAGGCCGGTGCGCGCGTGCCGGGCCCTGCCATCGTCATGGAAATGGACTCCACGTCCGTCATCCTGCCGAAGCACACCGGCCTGGTGGACGCTTACGCCAACATCCTCATCTACCCGGACAGCCACGCCGCGCTGAAGGGCAAGGGAGCGGCGAAGGCGGCACCTGCGAAGGCGAAGGCCAAGCCGGCTGCCAAGTCGGCGGCAAAGTCCAAGCCCGTGAAGGCAAAGGCTCCTGCCAAGGCTTCGGCGAAGGGCAAGGCCCCAGCCAAGGCGAAGGCACCGACCAAGGCCAAGCGCGCCCGCTGAAGCGGCGCGCACTCCACCCCGTATTGATCCAGGCACAGGACAGGAAACACACCCATGCCGGCCACGATTCTGCAGACCAACAATAAGCCGCTCAAGAAGGTGAAGGTCGATACCGTCACCATCGACATCATCGAGAGCGCGCTCCGCAATGCCCGTTTCGAAATGGACACCGTGCTGTTCCGCACGGCCATGTCCCCGGGTATCCGTGAACAGCACGACGAATTCCCCATGATCGCCAACTCCGACGGCAAGATGGTCGTCGGTCAGTTCG
>JBEGRA010000319.1:0-2677 GCA_041180705.1 Pseudomonadota bacterium
ACCTGCTGCCGTCACGAGCTCAAGCTCGACCCGCAGCGCCCCATGGACGTGTTGCAAGCGCGTTCCGGGTTCGGCTGTGCTGAATACCTGTTGCCCGCGCTGGTGTCCGAAGGGCGCCGCCGGGGCATGGACTGGGCACGTATTGCCGAAGTGACGTCCTGGAATCCTGCCCGCCGCTTCGGTTTACACGCCAAGGGCGACTTGGCTCCCGGCTTCGATGCGGACATCGTCCTCGTGGACCCCGATCGGAATTGGACCATCCACGGCGTTGATTCCGAGTCCACGCAGGGCTACACGCCGTTCGAGGGCCTTTCCATGACGGCGAAGGTCATCACCACCTTCCTGCGCGGTCAGGTGGTCTGGGACAAGGGACGTATCGTGGGGGCGCCGCGCGGTCGGTTCCTCGCCCGGCCTTACAAGGGATAAACCCGCCGAGGCGTCTCTCGTGGGCACCAGTGGGCTTGAATCCAGCCCGGGTGGCTCCACGAAAGATCTGCTTTGGGGCAGAATGATTCCCATTCGACAAGCGTTTCGGTTGCCTGCCATCGTGGTTGGCAACCGCCATTTCCAAGGAGCCGAACATGACGATTCAGGTTGGTGACCGTTTCCCCGCTGGCACGTTCAAGACCATGACCGCGGATGGCCCTGCCAACCTCGGCACCGAGGAGCTGCTGGCCGGGAAGACCGTGGTGCTGGTGTCCGTGCCGGGCGCTTTCACGCCCACCTGCCATGCCCGCCACCTGCCGGGTTTCGTTGACCACATCGACGCCATCAAGGCGAAGGGCGTGGACACGGTGGCCTTCATGGCCGTCAACGACGTTTTCGTCATGAGCGCTTGGGGCAAGGCTTCCCACGCCGATGGCAAGATCACCATGCTCGCGGACGGCAACGGCGACGTCACGCGCGCGCTCGGTCTCGAGCTGGACGCCACGGGCTTCGGCATGGGCAAGCGCGGTCAGCGTTTCGCGCTCATCGTGAAGGACGGCGTGGTCACCCACGTGAACGTCGAAGCGGGCGGCGAGTTCCGCGTCAGCGCTGCGGATTACGTGCTGGGCCAGCTGTAAGCTCCACGGCGCGCAGGTACTTTGGTCGGCGGAGGATGCTCTACCGACCGGCAGGCACCAGCGAATGAAAAAGGGCGCCGCTTGGCGCCCTTTTTTTCGGGGAAGAAACCTCCCCGATGGGGTTTCCGGGGACGTGCAGTCCCCGGAAGACAGGCAGCTTTAGCCCGCCTTGAGCGCGGCCTGCAGCTCCGGCACAGCCACGAACAGGTCTGCCACCAGACCGATGTCCGCCACTTCGAAAATGGGGGCCTCCGGGTCCTTGTTGATGGCGACGATGGTCTTGGCGTCCTTGATACCCGTGAGGTGCTGGATGGCACCCGAGATACCCACGGCGACGTACAGCTCGGGCGCAATGATCTTGCCCGTCTGGCCGACCTGCAGTTCGTTCGGGGCGTAGCCCGCGTCCACCGCGGCACGCGAAGCACCGACGGCAGCACCCATCTGATCGGCAAGGCCGAAGATGAGGCTGAACTGTTCCTTGCTGCCGAGCGCACGGCCACCGGAGACCACCTTGGGGGCGCTCTGCAGGTCGGGACGGTCGCTCTTGGCCGACTGCACGCCGACGAAGCGGGTGTGCGAGGGCAGGGCAGCGGACGTGGTCACCGCCTCGATGGCAGCGCTGCCGCCAGTGGCAGCCGCTTCGAACGAAGCGGTACGCACGGTGACAACCACCTTCTGGTCCGCAGGCGCCTCCACGGTGATGATGGCGTTGCCAGCGTAGATGGGACGCTTGAACGTATGCGTACCTTCCACCGACATGAGGTCGGACACCTGGGCAACGCCCAGCAGCGCGGCGACGCGCGGCATGAGGTCCTTGCCGAAGCTGCTCGACGGGCCGAACACGTGCGTGTAACCGGCGGCGATTTCCACCACCTGCGGCGCCAGGACGGCGGCCATCGGGTTGGCATTTTCCGCACGGTTGGCCACGAGTACCTTGGCGACACCGGCCAGTTCCGCGGCGGCGGCAGCCACGGCAGCACCGTCGGCAGCCAGGACGAGCACGTGAACTTCGGCACCCGGCACCGACGAAGCGGCCTTTACCGCGCGGGCCGTACCGGCGTTGAGCTTGCTGCCGTCATGGTCGGCAACTACCAGAACCTTGCTGGACATCAGACGAGCCCCTTCTTCTTCAGCGCGTCAACGAGTTCCGCGACATCCTTGACCACGATGCCCTTGCTGCGAGTAGCCGGCGCGGCGTAGTGCGTGGCCTTCAAACGCTGCGTGGGCGCCACGCCGTAATCGGCGAAGGACTTCACGTCGAGCGGCTTCTTCTTCGCCTTCATGATGTCCGGCAGCTTGACGTAGCGGGGCTCGTTCAAGCGCAGGTCCACGGTGATGACGGCGGGCAGGTCGACTTCGAGCGTTTCGAGACCGGCGTCCACTTCGCGGGTCACACGAAGGACATCGCCGGCAATCTCTACCTTCGAGGCGAAGGTGGCCTGCGGGCGGTCCCACAGGGCGGCCAGCATCTGACCCGTCTGGTTGGCGTCGTCGTCGATGGCCTGCTTGCCGACGATGACCAGGCGAGCGTCTTCCGCCTTCGCCATGGCCGTGAATACCTGCGCCGCGGTGAGCGGATCGACGGCTTCGTCGGACTTCACGAGCAGGGCGCG
>JBEGRA010000320.1:0-2885 GCA_041180705.1 Pseudomonadota bacterium
AGGTCGCCGCGGGGCGGCAACACCGGCGAATAGCCCACGTGGCCGCCGCGCCCGCCATGCCAGTTCGCGTTGGCCAGCGGGAAGCTGATGGGCGCGCCTGCCCAGGCGTTCTGCTGCGGCGCATCCCCTTGTTGCCATCGCGTCTTCTTCACGGACAGCACGGGCTTGTTGGCGAAGGCACGCTCCACCACCTGCTGGCTCGCGGTGGTGATTTCATCGCGGCCATAGAAACGCAGTTGCACGCTCCACCAGCCGATGCCGAAGCGCTTGCGGATGGCGGTGATGGCCGACTCGGGCAGCAGCCCGGGTTGGTCGCTCCATTGGTTGCGCGTGGTCATGACGGCGGCAGCGCGCAGCCAGTTGCCGATGGACGGCGACTGCTGGATGACCCCCTCGCGACGCAGTGGCGCGAGCGTGTCGACCACCCAGCCCAAGTCTTCCGGCTGGTCGAATTCGTAATCGAGGCCCAGCATCGTTTGGGGAGCCGGCATGAGCCACAGGCCCATCTGCGTGACCACGCCGAAGTTCGACTGGCAGAACATGGAGTCCCAGGACGGACCATAGCCCGGCCGATACAACTGCCAGTTAGGGGAACCGGACATGGCGCCCATGCCCGTGCGCACGAGGTCGCCGTCCGGCAGCACCACCTCCAACCCGCAGATGCGCGCGGCGTGGTCGCCGTAGGTGGTGTAGCCCACGCCGCGGTCGAGCGCGTTGCCGGCCACGCTGCCCCAGGAATTTCCCGGCACTGACAGCCACAGCGGAATCTTTTCGCGCTGCAGGTAGTCGTAGAGATCGTAGAAGCCGACCCCGGGCTCCACGAGTACCGTGCCGTTCTCGCGGTCCACGGTGAAACGTTTCATTCGGCTCAAGTCCAGCACCATGGAGCCCTTCAGTGCCGGCGCCGGCCCACCGTAGCCGAAGTTCTTGCCGCGACTGATGGTCCACAGCGGCAGACGGTACTCGTTGGCAATACGCACCACGGCCTGCACTTCTTCCGTGTTGGCGGGAGCCACTGCGCCGCAGGGCTGGTGCAGTGATTCATCACCCGCAAAGTGGTCTGCGTAGGCATAGCGGTCGGACTCCGCCGCGAACACGTGGTCTGCCCCCACGGCTTGTTCCAAAGCGCGCAAGGCACGGGCAAAGGTGGCTGCGCTCATCCCTGCCGGGCGCAAGCCATGGGAATCGTCGCTGGGTCGGGTCATGGTGTGGGGTCTCGGTCAGCGGGGAGTGGCAGGCGCCAGACGCACGATGCGCAGCGCGAGGACGACAGCCACGGCAACCAGTGCCGCGGCGATGAGGAAGGGGGCTTCCGGTGCCACGGCACCGAACGTCCAGCCGAGGACAGGCGGGCCCACGATGCGGGCAAAAGCCTGCACGGCACCTTGCAAGCCCATCACGGCGCCCTGATTTTCCGGCGGTGTCGAGCGTGATACGAGCGCGCCGAGATTCGGGAACGTGAGGGAGTGTCCGGTCATCAGCAACGCCATCAGCGCGACCGACGCCGCCTCGCTCCGCGCCCACGGCAGCAGCAGCGTGCTGACCAGCAGCACTGCCACGCCGGTAGCGAGCACGCGAGCCTCACCGTAGCGGCGCGCCAAGGGGCCGATTAGCAAAGCCTGCGTGATGCCACCCGCGAGGCCGATGGCGATGAAGGCCAATCCGACCTGCCGCGGACCCCATTGGTAGCGCAGGCTGGTCCACAGACCGAACACCGCTTCCATGGAGGAAAAGGTGACGATGGCGACGAAGCCCACCACCAGCAAGCGACTGATCAGCGGGTGATGCCAAGCGAACGTGACGGTTTCGCGGCGTGAGGCAGGCGGGGCTGCCGTCGCCGCGCGGGCGGCACGCACGGGTTCGCGCAGGAACAGCAGTGCCCACACGGAGGCCGCGCCTGCCAGTGCGCCTGCGGCGAACAAGGGCAGGCGATAGCCGGCCGCCCCGAGTTCGGGTGCGGCCAGCAAGCCGCCCAACGCCGGGCCCGCGACGAAGCCGAGATTGAAGGCGGCACCGAAGAAGCCGATGCTGCGCGCCCGGCCTGTGGGGGGTGTGATATCCGCGATGTTGCCGAGGACCACCGACAAGGTGCCGCCGAAGAAGCCACTCACCACGCGCAGCAGGAAAGCCGACCACAGGTTGGGAGCGAAAGCGAAGGCCACGTAACCCAGTGCGGCGCAGGCCGTGGAGGCGATGAGCACGCGCCTGCGCCCGATGCGGTCGGAAAGGCGTCCCCAATAGGGTTCACCCATGAGGTTGCCGAGCGAGTAGGCAGCGAAGAGCGAGGCCACGCCCAGCGGCGTGGCACCGAAGGTCTGGCCGTAGAACGGCAGCAAGGGCAGCACGAGGCTGAAGCCGGCGATGTTGATGAACACGACCACCAGCAGCAGGGCCAAGGCACCGCGGTGCCGTTCGGGTGCGACCACCGTGGCGGTTGCCGGGGCGGCGCTTCCCGCGTTCGCCGAGGCCTCAGCCGACATGGCGCGCCTCGGGAAGACCACGGGCACCGAGGCCCTCGATGACGAACGTATGCCCCGCGTGCTCGCCACCGTCGTTGCGACCGAGGAAGGCCGGGTCGAGCGTGGTGACGAACAGCAAGTCGAGGTTGGGGCCGCCGAACATGACGCTGCCAGGCAGTTTCACCGGCATTTCCAGCGTACGTTCGACCTTGCCGTCCGGGCGATACACCGCGATGACACCACCCTCGCAAATGGCGCTGTACACGAGGCCGTCCGCGTCCACGGTGGCGCCATCGGGGATGCCACCGAACTGCGCCGTGTTGGCGAATACGCGACGGTTGCTGGCGCTGCCCGTGTCGGGGTCGTAGTCGTAGGCGTAGATGTTCTTCGGCACCGAGTCCGCGAAGTAGAAGGTGCGGTTGTCGG
>JBEGRA010000321.1:0-8490 GCA_041180705.1 Pseudomonadota bacterium
GGAAGCTGTCCTTCTGGCAGATGAGCGAACCACCCACCTCGCGCAGCGACACTGGAACGATCTGGCCCGGGTAGGGCGCAGCGAAAGCCACGCGACGCTTGCCGACGCCTTCGTTGTGGAAAATGGTGGTGAACAGGCTCTCGCCGGTGAGCAACCGCTTGCCGGCCCCCATCAGTTTGCCCAGCAAGCCGCCCTGCGAAGCTTGCGAGGAACCGTCGCCGAAGACGGTATCCATCTGGATGCCATCCTCCATCATCATCATGGCGCCGGCTTCACCGATGGCAGCTTCGCCCGGGTCCAATTCGATTTCGACGAACTGGATGTCGTCGCCGAAGATTTGGTAGTCGATCACATCCATGGACATGGGCAGGCTCCAGCAAGTCTTGAGAACTAGAAGTATAGAGCCGCGAAGGATAGGGAAAATGACGATTCGATGGCGAAAGAGCGCGCTATCGGTCGGTCCACTGCGGCGAGCGCTTGGCCAGGAACGCGTCCATGCCCTCCATCGCGTCCGCATAGCCGAGGTTGCAGGTCATTGCCGCGGCGGCGACATCGTAGGCGGGTGCCACACCCAGCGCGAGTTGCTCGTAGAACGCCTGCTTTCCCAGTGCAATCACCTTGCGACTGCGCGCAGCGATGCGTTCCGCCAAGGCGTTCACGATGGCATCCAGTTCCGCGGCAGGAACGGCGCGGTTCACCAGACCCTTCCGGGCAGCTTCCTCGGCACTGATGGGCTCGCCGGTCAGCAGCATTTCCATGGCGTGCTTGCGGGCCACGTTGCGCGCCACGCCCACGGCAGGCGTGGAGCAGAACACCCCGATGTTCACGCCGGGCAGCGCGAAAGTGGCGGTGTCGGCGGCAATGGCGAGGTCGCACATGGCCACCAACTGGCAGCCGGCGGCGGTGGCAATGCCATGGACGCGAGCGATGACGGGCTGCGGCAGGGAGAGCAGTCGCTGCATCATGCGATTGCAGTCGCCGAACAACTGCTGCTGCCACTCCGGGTCGCCGGAATGGGCGTGCATTTCTTTCAGGTCGTGGCCAGCGCAGAAACCGCGGCCGTCCCCCGCCAGCACGATGACGCGGGCGCTGTCGTCCGCCGCCAGTTCGTCGAGCGTTGCGGACAGCGCGGTAATCATCCCCAACGACAGTGGGTTGAAGCGCTGACCGCGGTTGAGGGTCAGGGTCACGACGCCTGCGTTGCGCGTTTGCAGGACGTAGGGGCTGTCGTTTTCATGTGACATGGCAAGACCTCGGGGTGAGTGCTATCCAAAAAAACAGGGGCTTCCTTGCGGAAGCCCCTGCAGGCTGGAACCTGAAGGCAGCGCCGGAGCGCCGCCGGACGGTTACAGCAGCGGCACCAGGAGCAGTGCCACGATGTTGATGATCTTGATCAGCGGGTTGATGGCCGGGCCCGCGGTGTCCTTGTACGGGTCACCGACGGTGTCGCCCGTGACAGCGGCCTTGTGGGTGTCCGAACCCTTGCCGCCGTAGTGGCCTTCCTCGATGTACTTCTTGGCGTTGTCCCAGGCACCGCCGCCGGTGCACATGGAGATACCGACGAAGAGACCCGTGACGATGGTGCCGATGAGCAGGCCGCCCAGGGCCTTCACGCCGGCGCCGGGGCCCATCAGGTAGTTCATGCCGAAACCGACGACCACCGGCACCAGGATGGGCAGCAGCGAGGGGATGAGCATTTCCTTGATGGCAGCGCGGGTGAGCATGTCCACGGCCTTGCCGTATTCCGGCTTCGCCGTGCCTTCCATGATGCCCGGGATTTCCTTGAACTGGCGGCGCACTTCCACCACCACGGAGCCGGCGGCGCGACCCACCGCTTCCATGGCCATGGCACCGAACAGGTAGGGAATCATGCCGCCAACGAACAGGCCGATGATGACGGCCGGGTCCGAAAGACTGAACGCCTGCAGCTTGCCGGCAGCTTCGAGGTTGTGGGTGTAGTCCGCGAAGAGCACCAGCGCGGCCAGACCGGCGGAGCCGATGGCGTAGCCCTTGGTGACGGCCTTCGTGGTGTTGCCCACGGCGTCGAGCGCGTCCGTGGTGACACGGACCGACTTGTCGAGGCCCGACATTTCGGCGATGCCGCCACCGTTGTCGGTGATGGGGCCGTAAGCGTCGAGAGCCACGATCATGCCCGTCATGGAGAGCATGGCGGTGGCCGAGATGGCGATGCCGTACAGGCCTTCGAGCTGGTAGGCACCCCAGATGGAGGCACACACCGCCAGCACCGGCAGGGCAGTCGACTTCATCGACACGGCGAGGCCGGCGATGACGTTGGTGCCGTGACCGGTCTGCGAGGCTTCAGCGACGTACTTCACCGGCGCGTAGTCCGTGGCGGTGTAGTACTCGGTGATGACGATCATGGCGGCCGTCAGGGCGAGGCCGATGAGCGCGCAGTAGTACAGGCCCATGGCATTCGCGCCCATCATCGAGGTGGTGATGGGGTAGAAGGCAATGGCAGCGATGACGCCCGAGACGATGACGCCGCGGTACAGGGCAGCCATGATCTTGCCGCCGTCCGAGACCTTCACGAAGAAGGTGCCGACGATGGAAGCGACGATGGACACCGCGCCGAGCACAAGCGGGTAGATGACCGCGTTTTCGCCGAGGGTGGCGACGCTCAGGCCGGCCAGCACCATGGTGGCGACCAGCGTGACCGCGTAGGTCTCGAACAGGTCGGCAGCCATGCCGGCGCAGTCGCCCACGTTGTCACCGACGTTGTCGGCGATGACTGCCGGGTTGCGCGGGTCGTCTTCGGGAATGCCGGCTTCGACCTTGCCCACGAGGTCGGCGCCGACGTCGGCACCCTTCGTGAAGATGCCGCCGCCGAGACGCGCGAAGATGGAGATGAGCGAGCCGCCGAAGGCGAGGCCGACGAGGGCGTGGAGCGCCGTCGCCTGGTCTGCCTGCTTCAGCACGTAGCCGTAGTAGCCGGCAACACCGATGAGGCCGAGGCCCACCACCAGCATGCCGGTGATGGCGCCACCGCGGAACGCCACCTGAAGCGCGGGGTTCAGGCCCACCGTGGCGGCCTGAGCCGTACGCACGTTGGCGCGGACGGACACGTTCATGCCGATGTAGCCGGCCAGACCCGAGAGGATGGCGCCGACGGCGAATCCGCCCGCGCTATGCCAGCCGAGGCCGAAGCCCATGATGACGAACAGCACCACGCCGACGACGCCGATGGTGGTGTACTGGCGGTTCAGGTAGGCGCCGGCGCCGGCCTGGATGGCCGCGGCGATTTCCTGCATCCGTGCGTTGCCGGCGGATTGGGCATTGATCCAGCGGACGGACAGCAGTCCGTAAAGGATGGCGAGCACACCGGCGCCAATGGCCAGTTGCAGTGCCAGGTCAGTCGTCATTTCCACGGTTTCCCCCTAGGGCTCTTTTGAGTGGGACAGTAAAACGGAAGCGAAAACGGCTCAGGGCTTGAAGGTCGTCGTCAGACGCTTCTTCACGGCCTTGTTCTTCAGGCGAACATATTGCGGCAAGCCGTTCTTGTACGGCGGGTAGTCTTCGCCGGAGATGAGCGGCTGCAAGTAGCGTCGGCAGGCTTCGGTAATGCCGAAGCCGTCCTTCGTGATGAAGGAGCGGGGCACCTTCTTCTCGACGTTCGCCACCTTGGACAGCGGCACTTCGCCCACCGACCAGCGGTAGGGCTTGTCGGACTTGCGCACCACCACGGGCATGACGGCATTGCGACCCTTCAGGGCCAGCGCCACTGCGGCCTGACCCATGGCATAGGCCTGGTCCACGTCCACCTTGGAGGCAATGTGGCGCGCGGCGCGCTGCAGGTAGTCCGCCACGGCCCAGTGGTACTTGTAGCCGTGGGCGTCCTTCACCATCTGCGCAATGAGCGGGCCGACGCCGCCGAGTTGCGCATGGCCGAAGGCGTCGGTACCGCCGGCTTCCGCCAGGAAATTTGCCGTCCGGCCCGTGTACGCCTTCGGAGGCGACGATGACGCAATAGCCGTGGGCGTCCACGGCCTGCTTCACCTTGGCCAGGAAACGCTCGCGGTCGAAGACGATTTCCGGGAACAGGATGATGTGCGGGCCATCACCGGGCTGTTCCGCCGCAAGACCACCGGCGGCGGCGATCCAGCCGGCGTGGCGGCCCATGACTTCCAGCACGAACACCTTGGTGCTGGTGCGCGCCATCGAGGCGACATCGAGCCCGGCTTCGCGCGTGGAAACCGCAACGTACTTGGCCACGGAGCCGAAGCCCGGGCAGCAATCCGTCAGCGGCAGGTCGTTGTCGACGGTCTTGGGTACGCCGATGCAGGCCAGCGGGTAGCCCATTTCGGCGCCGATCATGGACAGCTTGTTGGCCGTGTCCATGCTGTCGTTGCCGCCGTTGTAGAAGAAATAGCCGATGTCGTGCGCGCGGCAGACTTCGATGAGGCGCTCGTATTTCGCGCGGTCCTGCTCGATGGACTTGAGCTTGTAGCGGGCGCTGCCGAAGGCTCCCGAGGGGGTGTGGCGCAGCGCGCGGATGGCGGCGGCAGACTCGGCGGAGGTGTCGATGAGGTCTTCGGTGAGCGCACCGACGATGCCGTGGCGGCCCGCGTAGAGCTTGCCGATGCGGCCTTCGCTGGCCCGACACGCTTCGATGACGCCGCAGGCGGAGGCATTGATGACGCTGGTGACGCCGCCCGACTGCGCGTAGAGCGCGTTGCGGGGCTTGGCGGCCGAGGTGGCCGACTGGACTTTCTTGCGGGTCGCCATGGAGGACCTGTAGGTATCTTCTGACGGGGTCGAAGAATACCGCAATTGTGACTCCCGTCTCACCTTCATGGATTGCGCCCCCCGGTGGCGGGTGCCAAGCCCCGCGGCGCGGGGGTTTGACGCACCGCATCGGGGTCGGCAGCATAGGCATCTTTGGCCGCCTGTCCGGGACACGGGAGCGGCCGTCAGAAGGAAGACGAAAAGACCATGAGAATCGTGCTGGTGGGCGCTCCGGGCGCCGGGAAGGGAACCCAGGCCAAGAACTTGGTGGAGAAGTACGGGGTGCCCCAGGTATCCACGGGTGACCTCCTCCGGGACCACCTGCGTCGCGGCACTGCCCTCGGGCAGTTGGCCAAGGCGGCCATGGACGCCGGTTTGCTGGTCAGCGACGACATCGTGCTCGGCATCATCAAGGACCGTCTGGCGCAGCCGGACGCGGCCAACGGCTTCATTCTGGATGGCTACCCGCGCAACACGGCGCAGGCCGACGCTCTGGACCTGGTGCTGAAAGACATCGGGCAGCCGCTGGAGGCCGTGGTGCTCATGGAAGTGGACCGCAGCCTGCTGTTCAAGCGCCTGACCGGGCGTCGCAGTTGCACCAAGTGCGGGCGCATCTTCAACACCTATTTCTCGCCGGCGGATACTGCCGAACATCAGGCCACCTGCGGCACCGACTTCGTGCTGGACCACCGCAAGGATGACCAGGAAGCCGTCATCGGCAATCGTCTGGACGCCTACGAGCAGCAGACCGCGCCGTTGGTGGACTACTACGGCGCCCGCGGGCTACTGCGTCGCGTGGACGCGGACGGCCCCATGGACGAAGTGTTCGCACGCTTGGAGTCGGCGATTCGCGGCTGAGGCCGCAAGGGGCTGAGTTAACAGCCGGGTCAGTCCACCCGGCAGGCTTCCAGCAACCGCTCGCCGACCACACCGCGACGCCAGCCCCGCAGGCAAGGCAGACCCGCGGGTTCCTGCTCCGGCGTGGCTTCAGGGCCCACGGCTGCGCGGGCAAGGGCGCGGAGTTCGCGCTGGGTTGCCAGCACTTCCGGAGCAATGCCCACAGCTTCGCCTGCACTCTTGAGCGTGGCAGCCAGCCGCTGCGCCATGGCCTTTTCCGTGGCGGTGGGGCGTACATCCATACGCTGCACGAGGCCGTCCAGCGGTGCCGCTTCGCCAACGGCGAGGGCCTCGAGCAGTTCCGCGCCGAGTTTGTCGAGTGTGCGGTCTTGCAGCACGCGCAGTTGGCGCAGGGCCTCGAGGTCGGGGGCACCGCGTCGGGCGATTTCGCGCAACACGTCGTCCGCCAGCACCCAACTGCGGGGCAGGTTGCGGCGCTGCGCCCGGGCTTCGCGCCACGCAGCCAAGGCACGGATACGCGCCTGTTCGCGTGGCGGGCAGGATTCAATCCCCTTCAGTCGCTGCCAGGCGTTGGCCGGGTCCACGGTGTACAAGGAGGGGTCCGCCAGCGCGGCGGTTTCTTCGGCCAGCCAGCCCAGGCGACCCAGTTCACCGAGCCGGGCCAGCAAGCGGCCGGCGAGCGGCAACAGGTAGCGCACGTCGTCCGCGGCGTATTGCGCCTGCGCCACACTGAGCGGGCGACGCATCCAGTCGGTGCGCGCCTGGCCTTTTTCGAGCGTTACACCCAGCTCTTTCAGCACCAGTTCGCCGTACCCCACTTGCGGGGCATGCCCAGCGAGGGCCGCCGCCACCTGCGTGTCGAGGACGGGGGCGAGGGGGGCGCCGGTGAGCGGCAGCAGCACTTCCAGGTCCTGCCGGGCAGCGTGGAGGACCTTGGTACGTGCCGGGTCCATGAGACAGGCCACGAGGGGTGCGAGATCCAATCCTGCGAGAGGGTCCACCAGGTGCGGCAGGCTGCCGTCGCTGAGTTGCAGCAGCGCCAGTTCCGCAAAGTAGGTCTTCTCGCGCATGAACTCGGTGTCCAGTGCGATACGGGGCGCGCCCTGCAGATGGGCTACCAGCGCGGCGAGGCCGGCGGGGTCCTGGACAAAAGGGGCAAGGGCAGAAGGAGCGGGAGAGAGGGCTTCGGACACGGATGACAGGCCTGACAGTTACACTAGGGGAAGTATGCGCTCACTGCTCTGGCTGTTTCTCGACATCCTGCTTCGGCGTCGTGGCCCTCAGGACGTGCCCGCCTCGCCGGCCTTGGGGTGGGCGGTGGTGTGCGCGGCTTTCGGCGCCTCTGCCGCGTATTCCGCGTTTGCGGTGCCCGATGGCCGCTGGCTGGCGCGTACCGCGGCAGATCTTGTCGCCAGTGCCTTGTTTCTGGCGGGGCTGTTACTGGCGTCGCGACGCCTGTCGCGCTTCCAGCAAAGCTTCACGGCCATGAATGGCGCCAGTCTGCTGCTGTCCATCCCGGCGTTGGGCTTGCTCGCCGTGGCACAAACCGGCTGGGCGCCGTTGCAATTGCCCCTCACGCTCGCTTTCTACATGCTCATCGTGGCCTCGTTGTTCGTCACCGAGCACATCCTGCGCGAAACTCTCGAGTGTCCGCGCCTGCTGTCCATTCCCCTTACCGTCGCCAACCTGTTCCTGTCGCTGGCCGTGGCCCAGTGGTTCGATCAGTCGACGCGCGCGGCTTGAACCGGAACCGTCCCATGCACGTTCACATCCTCGGTATTTGCGGCACTTTCATGGGGGGCGTCGCCGCGCTGGCGCAGGCCGCGGGACACCGCGTCACTGGCAGCGACCGCAATGTCTACCCACCCATGTCCACGCAGCTCGAGGCGTTGGGCATCGGGCTCGTCGAAGGCTTTGACCCTGCGCAGTTGCAGCCTCGCCCCGACGTGGTGGTGGTGGGCAACGTGATGAGTCGCGGCAATCCGCTGGTGGAAGCGGTGCTGGAACAAGGCATGCCGTATGTCTCCGGGCCCGAATGGCTTGCCGAGCACGTATTGCGCGGCCGCTGGGTCATCGCCGTGGCCGGCACGCATGGCAAGACCACCACCACCAGCATGGTGGCGTGGATCCTCGAGCATGCGGGGCTGGCGCCCGGCTTTCTGGTGGGTGGCATCCCCGCCAATTTCGGCGTGAGCGCAAGGCTCGGCACTGGTCGCCATTTCGTGGTGGAAGCGGACGAGTACGACACGGCGTTCTTCGACAAGCGTGCGAAGTTCGTGCACTACCATCCGCGTACCGCTGTCCTCAACAACCTCGAATATGACCACGCGGATATCTACCCCGACGTGGAGGCCATCGAGCGGCAGTTCCATCATCTGGTACGAACGGTGCCCGGTCATGGGTTGCTGGTGGTGAATCGCGGAGCGCCGCATCTGGCTCGCGTGCTCGCGATGGGCGCCTGGACGCCGGTGACCGCCTTCGGTGCCGCAGGCGGCGCCGGCGCGGTGAATGTGGCTGACGACTGGCAGGTACGCGCCGTGGCAGCCGACTGGTCGGTGTTCGATGTCATGCACCACGGCGAAGTGCGCGGCACGGTGCATTGGTCACCCGAGGTCGCCATCATCGGCGCGCACAACGCGGAAAATGCCTTGGCGGCGCTGCTGGCCGCGCAGCATGCCGGTGTGCCGCTGTCTGCGGGCATCGCCGCATTGGCGGCCTTTCGTGGCGTGAAGCGCCGGATGGAAGTGCGTGGCTGCGTGCGCGGCGTCACCGTTTACGACGACTTCGCCCACCACCCGACAGCGATTGCGACGACGGTGGATGGCTTGCGCAAACGCGTGGGGTCCGCGCGCATCCTGGCCGTACTGGAGCCGCGTTCCAACACCATGC
>JBEGRA010000322.1:0-5086 GCA_041180705.1 Pseudomonadota bacterium
ATCGGCGCGTCGCTGCAGGCGGTCGACGACTACGTCACCATCATGAACATCATCCCGGGTGGCCCGGCAGCCAAGGGCGGTCAACTCAAGGCGAACGACCGCATCACGGCCGTGGCGCAGGGCAAAACCGGCGAGATGGTGGATGTCGTGGGCTGGCGCCTCGACGACGTCGTCCAACTCATCCGCGGCCCGGCAGACAGCATCGTTCGTCTGTCCATCCTGCCGGGTGGGGCCAGCCCGGGCAGCAAGGAAGTGGTGCAGGAATACCAGCGCGGCACCGTCACGCTGGAAGCGCAGGCAGCGCAGAAAAAACCGCTGCGAACGCTCGAGGACAACGGCAAGGTGACGAAGGTCGGCATCATCGACGTGCCGAGCTTTTACCAGGACTACGACGCCCGGGCTGCCGGCAAGCAGGACTACCGCAGCACCACCCGTGACGTGGAGCGCCTGGTGAAGGAACTGCGCGCCGAGGGCATGCAAGCGCTCGTGCTGGACCTGCGCGGGAATGGTGGCGGCTTGCTCACGGAAGCCGCCGGTTTGGTGGGCCTGTTCGTGCCCGAAGGGCCGGTGGTGCAATTGCGCGAGACGGGCGGTCGCACCGAAGTGCTGGACGACCCCGAACCGGGCGTCCTGTGGGACGGCCCCCTCACGGTGCTGGTCGACCGCAGCAGCGCCTCGGCCTCGGAAATCTTCGCAGGTGCCATCCAGGACTACGGTCGCGGCCTCATCCTCGGACAGCAAACCTTCGGCAAGGGCACGGTCCAGAACATGTTCCAGCTCGACCGCTGGGCGCTCGGCCCCGATGCCGGCTTCGGGCAACTCACCGTCACCATCGGCAAGTACTACCGCATCTCGGGCGAAAGCACGCAGAACCGCGGTGTTGCGCCGGACATCACCCTGCCCTCGGCCATCGACCCGACGGACATGGGTGAGAGCGTCATGGAATACGCCCTGCCTTGGGATCGTATTCCGGCCGCCAGTGCATACCGCCCGCCCCTCACTCCCCTGCAGGCCGCGGCCACCGCCTTGAATGTGGCGCACAAGTCCCGGCTCGCCACGGACCCGGACCTGAAGGCCTTGCAGGAAGACCTCGCCGCCATCGCCGTGCTGCGCAAGGAAAAGTCCGTTTCCCTGAATCTCGCCAAGCGCAAGGCCGAGCGCGACCGCCTGGAAGCGGACCGATTGACTCGCGAGAACGTACGCCGCGCCGCCCACGGTGAAGCCCCCTTGAAGGATGCGGAAGCACTGGCCGCGGCGGAGCCGCCGGACACGGTTCTCGCGGAAGCCGTCAGGATTACAGGGGACTGGGCGGCTCTCGGCAGCAGCGGCGCGGCCAAAGGCACGGCGGCGAAGCCCCGGTTGGTTCGCGTGCCTGCGTCGGGTGCGAAAAAGACCCACGTCGGATAAGTTCGTAAATTTTTTGTAAATAAATAGTGTTGTAGTTGACTATAACACTAGGCTTTTTTACCATGGGTGCCAGTCCTCGTTTCGTTCCCGAAGGCACCCCATGGCTTCCGCTCGTACCCTGCTGCCGTCCCCGTATCGCCCGGCGCTGACCCTCCTCTCACTGCTCGTGCTACTGGGCGTTGCTGGCTGCCACGGCAAGCCCCCCGCGGCCCCGGCCGCCGCGCCTGCCGCGCCGGTAGAGGTGCAGTCGGCCGCCCGGGGCGAGATGCTGGCGGTGTATTCGGGAACCGCGCCCCTCGAGGCGGACGGCGAAGCCGTGGTAGTCGCGAAGGTGGGCGGAGAACTACGCCAACTGCTCGTCGACGAAGGAGCACACGTTCGCAAAGGGCAAGTTCTGGCCCGTCTCGACGGCGAACGCCTGCGCCTGGAAGCCGCGCAAGCGCGGGCTCAGCTGTCCAAACTGGAACGGGACTACAAGCGCAACGTCGAACTGCAGCAGCGCGGACTGGTGGCGGTCAGTGCCTTCGAAAACCTGCGCTTCGAGGTAGACGCGGCCCGTGCCGCCTACGATCTGACCGCTTTGCAACTCTCCTACACCGATATCCGCGCGCCCATCGACGGCGTGGTCGCCGAGCGTTTCGTGAAGGCGGGCAACACGCTCAACCCCAATGACAAGCTGTTCCGCATCGCGGACCTGTCGCCGTTGGTGGCTCATGTCCATGTTCCCGAAGCGGAACTGCGCAAGCTGCGTCCGGGGCAGGTCGCCAGCGTGCAAGTGGACGCAG
Source organism: Pseudomonadota bacterium (assembly GCA_041180705.1). GTDB lineage: Bacteria > Pseudomonadota > Gammaproteobacteria > Steroidobacterales > Steroidobacteraceae > CAIOHZ01. Next base: position 2,193 of record JBEGRA010000322.1, read on the forward strand.
CGGGTGGCGCTTTCCAGGGAATCATCCAGCGCATCAGCCCGGTGGTGGACAGCAACACGGGAACGTTCAAGGTCACGCTGGAACTGCGCGACCCCGAAAATCATCTCAAGCCCGGCATGTTCGCCCGCGTGGACATCGTCCACGAACGTCGCGCAGCGGTGGTCCGTATTCCGCGCGCTGCTCTCGTGGAAGATGACGGCAATCAGCGCGTGTTCGTCGTGCGCTCCGGCAAGGCGGTTTCGCGTCCAGTGGTGCTGGGTCTCGCCAACGGCCCGATGGTGGAAGTCGTCAGCGGCGTCGCGGTCGGCGAACCCGTCGTGGTCGTCGGTCAAGGAACGCTGAAGGAGGGCAGCCCGGTGCGCGTGGTAGCAGGCGCCGCCGAAAACACTCCCCACCCCGCCCAGCGCTGAGCCACCGCCATGCGCCTCGTCGAGATTGCCACCCGCCGCCGCGTCACGGTGACGATGTTCACCCTCGCGGTACTCCTGTTCGGTTTCGTGTCGCTGTCCCGGCTGAAGGTCAACCTGCTGCCGGACCTCTCCTACCCCACGCTCACGGTGCGCGTCGAGTTGCCCGGCAGCGCGCCGCTCGAAGTGGAAAACCTCGTCACGCGTCCGGTCGAAGAGGCCGTCGGCATCATTCGCAACGTGCGGCAAGTCCGCTCCGTCTCCCGCTCGGGCCAGAGCGACGTCACGCTCGAATTCGCCTGGGGCACCGACATGGACTTGGCGGGCATCGATGTCCGCGAAAAACTGGACCTGCTGCAACTGCCGCTGGAAGCGAAGCGCCCGCTGTTGCTGCGTTTCGACCCGGCCAGTGAACCGGTCATGCGTTACGCCCTGCTGGATTCCGGGACTGACGCCCGCAAGGCCCCGCGCAGCACTGAAGAGCGCTTGAAAGCACTGCGTCGTTTTGCCGAAGACCGCCTCAAGCCGGCACTGGAAGCCGTCGAAGGCTCCGCTGCCGTGAAGGTAAGCGGCGGGTTGGAAGAAGAGATCCAGATTCAAGTCGACCAGCAGCGACTGGCGCAATTGAATCTCGGCATCGAGGCGGTTACCAACCGTCTGCGCGCCGAAAACGTGAACCTGTCTGGTGGGCGTCTGGAGCAGGGAACCCAGCGTTTTCTCGTCAGAACGCTGAACGAGTTCCGCTCGGTGGACGAAATGGCGGACGCCATCATCGCCACGCATGACGGGCAACCCGTGAAACTGCGTGACGTCGCTACAGTAGTGCAAGGGCACAAGGACCGCGAAGCCATCACCCGCGTGAACGGCAGCGAATCGGTGGAACTGGCCATCTACAAGGAGGGCGACGCCAACACCGTGGCTCTCGCCGCCGGCATCGGTGAAGAGGTCGACCGACTCGGGAAGTTGCTCCCCCCCGGTTCGCACCTGGAACTGGTCTACGACCAGGCGCACTTCATCAACGCCGCCATCGGCGAGGTGAAGGAGTCCGCGCTCATTGGCGGCGTGCTGGCCATTCTGGTGCTTTACTTCTTCCTGCGCGATGCCCGAGCCACGCTGGTCACCAGTGTGGCCATTCCGGTTTCCGTCATCGGCACCTTCATGCTCATGTACTGGGCCAAGGTCTCTCTCAACATCATGTCGCTGGGTGGCATCGCGCTGGCAGTCGGCATGCTGGTGGACAACGCCGTCGTGGTGCTGGAGGCCATCGTGCGACGCCGGGAACATGGCGCAGAACCGGCTGAGGCAGCGCGCCTAGGCACCTCCGAGGTGGCCATGGCGGTTACCGCCGCTACCCTGACCTCGGTTGCCGTGTTCTTCCCGATGGTGTTCATCTCCGGCATTGCCGGGCAGTTGTTCCGCGACCAAGCGCTCACCGTCACATTCTCGTTGCTGCTGTCCTTGCTGGTGGCACTGACGCTGGTGCCGATGTTGGCGGCGGGAGGCACTGCCGGAACCGCCGATGGGGCGAGCTCGCAGGAAGCCCCCCCCCCTGCAGGACGAGTTGCAGCATTCGTCGGCACAGTGGCCAACCTCGTACGCCGCCTCAGCGCCTGCATCGGCAACTTCATGGCGCGCCTGCTGGCGCCGGGAGTTTGGCTGATGCAGTCCCTCTACCAATGGGCCGAAGGCGTCTATCCAGCCGCCGTGGGTTGGGCCCTGACGCATCGTCGCACGGTTCTCGGTGGCGCGGCCGGCCTCTTCGTCGGCACCATGGCGCTGGTGCCCCTGCTCGGTACGGAACTCATTCCGCAGATGTCGCAAGGCGAGTTCAACGTCGACGTGAAACTCGCTTCCGGTTCGCCTCTCGAAGCCACGGACACCGCCATGGTGGCAGCCACCACCGCGGCCAAGGAACTACCGAACCTGAAGACCGCCTACGCTGTCGCCGGAACCGGTAATCGTCTGGACGCCAATCCGGTCGACGCTGGCGAAAACACCGGACGGTTGGCCATCACGCTCATCGCCGGTTCGGACCACGAGGACGAAGACGAGGCCATCGCGAAACTGCGCAGCCAATTGGCGAACCTGCCGGGCACCGACTACCGCTACTCCCGGCCCAGCCTGTTCAGTTTCGCGGCGCCGCTGGAAGTGGTCTTGACGGGCTACGACCTGGACCGACTCAAGACTTCGGCCGATGCTCTGCGCACCGCCATGCAGGCGGACAGCCGCTATGCCGACGTAAAGAGCACCATGGAGGCCGGCAACCCCGAAATCCGTATCCTGTTCAATCAGGAACGTGCGGCACAACTCGGTCTGCCAGTGCGCGAAATCGCCGACCGCGTCGTGAATGCCGTACGCGGCCAGGTAGCGACGCGTTACACCTTGCTGGACAAGAAGATCGACGTACTCGTGCGAAGCGTCGATAGCCGCGCGTCGAGCGTCGAAGAAGTGCGCAACCTCATCGTGAATCCGGGCAGCGACCGTCCC
>JBEGRA010000323.1:0-7657 GCA_041180705.1 Pseudomonadota bacterium
GCGAGCAAGCTCGCTCCCACAGGGGCATCCACAAGTTTCTAATGGGAACGAACTGTGTGGGAGCGAGATGTGTGGGAGCGAGCTTGCTCGCAACTTTCCGCACCGTGCTTGTGGGAGCGAGCTTGCTCGCGACGGTCGGCTGCACAGTTCCCTCTTCCCACCAGCCTTCATCCAATGCGCCGGCAGCGGCATCAATTGCTGCGCCGCCAGCGGTGACGACCACGCCTTGGGCTTCACTGCGCGACGGCGACAGCCGCATCGAACTGCGCCTTGACCGTGCCGGACCGCTGGCTCGCTTGGGGCATCGCCACGTCATCGTCACCACGGCGATTCATGGCATCGCCAGCTTCGACCCTGCCAACCCGGCGCGGGCATCGTTCCGCGCGGCCTTCCGTGTCGACTCGATGCAGGTGGATGACGCGGCCGAACGCGCGGCCGCCGGCGAAGGGTTCACCACGGTGCTGGACGCCGCGGCCATCGCCGGAACACGCGAACACATGCTGTCGTCAGCGCTGCTGGATGCCGAACATTTTCCCACCGTGGAAATGCGTTTGCAGCAGCTGCAGCCGGTTGCCGCACTCGCGGCAGGTTTTCTCGCCAACGTGGTCTTCACCGTGAGAGGCGAAGAGTACGCCTTGACTGCGCCGGTGCAGATTGCGCCCCTGCCCGAGGGCGGCTACGCCGCCAGTGGCACTTGGTCCGTTACGCATGCGGACTTGGGCCTCACGCCCTACAGCGCTGCCGGCGGGCTGATCAAGGTCGGCGACCCCATCGAAGTGCGGTTTCGGTTGGTCGCCAAGCCGATGTAGAAGGCAGCTTGCTGCCGACCATTGCGAGCACTGTAGAAGGCAGCTTGCTGCCGACTGTCGCGAGCACTGTTGGAGGAAGCTTGCTGCCGACTGTCGCGAGCTTTGTGGGAGGGAGCTTGCTCCCGACAAAAAGAGTCGCGAGCAAGCTCGCTCCTACAGACGATTGGTCGCGAGCAAGCTCGCTCCTACAGGGAATTGGTCGCGAGCAAGCTCGCTCCTACACAAGCGGCATCTTCATTGTGGGAGGGAGCTTGCTCCCGACTCTTCAGCGCCGGCGGATATCCACGCTCTGCGTGTTGGGGTCGTAGACGATTCGCGCTTCGCCCTTGCGCAACTGCTGCTCCACGTGCAGCACTTTCTCGTCCAGCGTGTACTCGCGCTCGCCGTACTCCGTGCCCTCACGCAGCACGAAGGCTTCGATGACGGCACGCAAGAGTTCGGGGGCAAGTTCTTCGGGAGGGACGATGACCGGTTCCGCCGGCGTGTCATCGGCAGCCCCAGTGGCTGCATGGCCGGGGGCAACGTCCTCATCCGCCATTTCGTGGGAAGTGGAACTCATGATTTGGTCGCCATGGCCTTGGCCAAAACACCATTCACTGCCTCGATGGCCGGCCGGCGCGTGGAGCTGCGGCGCCACACCGTACCGACGGTGCGACCAGGCTGCGGGTTGGCGAAAGGTTTCGTCACCAGCGTCTTGCTGGCCGCAAACGGCCCCTCCGCCGCCAGCTTGGGCAACAATGTGATGCCAAGCCCGGAGCCCACCATCTGACGCAGCGTCTCCAGGCTGGTAGCGCGGAAGTCGGTTTCCTCATCCACGGACAGCAGGCTGCAAACTTCCAGCGCCTGGTCGCGCAGACAGTGCCCGTCTTCGAGCAGCAGCAGCTTTTCGCCGTTCAGCTCGTTGGGCTTCACGGTCTTCTGTTCGGCAAAACGGTGTCCGGCAGGCACGGCCACCAGGAAGGGCTCTTCATAAAGCTCGCAGGTGTCGAACCCGTCTTCGTCCACCGGCAAAGCCAGCACGCCCATGTCGATTTCGCCGGCACGCAGCTTCTGGAGAAGGACACGCGTCTGGTATTCGAACAGCAGCACTTGCAGCTTGGGCAGTGCCTTGCGCAGCTTCAACATCACGTGCGGCAGCAGGTAGGGCCCGATGGTGGGAATGAGCCCGATGCGCAGCTTGCCAGCCAGCGGATCACGCGACAGTTGCGCGAGGTCGACGATGTCATCCGTATCGCGAATGACGCGGCGCGCACGCTCCACCACTTCCTGGCCGGCGGGGGTAAGCGCCACATTACGCGGCTGCCGCTCCACCAACGCTACGCCCAGATAGTCCTCCAACTTCTTGATCTGTGCGGAAAGCGTGGGCTGGCTGATGAAGCAGCGCTCCGCGGCCTTGCCAAAATGGCGGGTGTCCGCGAGGGCCACGAGATATTTCAGATCGCGCAGGTTCATGGGCAGGGCTCCGGCCGGCGCGATACGCGCAGCCTATCGGTTCGATTCGAACAATCGATTGGAACGATAACGAGTGCAGCGGCATGATGCAACCACTGACCGGGCACCTCCCATCCCCCTTATCGCCCGGCAGTATTGGCCCGCGGGTTCTTGCATCGCGCAAAGGCGCAGGAGCACCGCGGGATTTTTTTATTTCAGGAGGGAGCTTGCTCCCGACAGAATGAGTCGAGAGCCCTGTGGGAGGGAGCTTGCTCCCGACTCTTCAGGCCAGCTTGGCGCGCAGGTCGTAGGTGTCCGCGCCCGTAATTTCCACTTCCATGAACTCGCCGACGCGGGCCACCGCCAGCGCGCGCGAGCCGCGCACGCGAACCATGCCGTCGATATCCGGTGCATCCGCGTAGCTGCGCGCCATGACCGTGCTGCCCTCGATGGCATCCACCAGCACGGTGAGTTTGCGGCCCACCTTCTGCTGCAGGCGAGCCGCACTGATCGCTGCCGCCTTGGCCATGAAGCGCTCGTAGCGTTCCTGCTTCACTTCTTCCGGCACAGGGTTTGCCAGCGCATTGGCCGGAGCGCCTTCCACGGGCGAATACCTGAACGCGCCGACGCGGTCGAGCTGCGCTTCGTCCAGCCAGTCCAGCAGCACCTGGAACTCTTCCTCGGTCTCGCCGGGGAAGCCCACGATGAACGTGCTGCGCACGGCGAGGTCCGGCACTTCGCGACGCCAGGCCTTCAGCCGCTCCAGCGTGTTTTCCGCATGAGCTGGGCGCTTCATGCGCTTCAGCACGCTGGGGCTGCCGTGCTGGAAGGGAATATCCAGGTACGGCAGAACCTTGCCGGCGGCCATCAGCGGAATGACTTCGTCCACGTGCGGGTACGGGTACACGTAGTGCAAGCGCACCCACAGGGGCTGCCCGTCGCTGCCGGGGCCTTCCGCCAATTGGCCGAGTTCGCGGGCCAGGTCGATGAAGCGCGTCCGCACCTCGCGGCTGCCCCACTGCTCCGCACGGTACTTCACGTCCACGCCGTAAGCGCTGGTGTCCTGGCTGATGACGAGCAGTTCGCGCACGCCGGCGTTGCGCAGGCGAATGGCCTCGTTAAGCACATGGGGCAAGGGGCGGCTGACGAGGTCGCCGCGCATGGACGGAATGATGCAGAAGCTGCAGCGGTGGTTGCAGCCTTCGGAAATCTTCAGGTACGCGTAGTGCCGCGGGGTGAGGCGGATGCCCTGCGGGGGCACCAAGTCGAGGAAAGGGTCGTGCGCGGGTGGCAGGTGTTCATGCACCGCGCCCATCACCTCGTCGAAGGCGTGGGGTCCCGTAATCTTCAGCACCTGCGGGTGGCGCTCCAGAATCTGCTCGGGGCGCGCCCCCAAACAGCCAGTGACCACGACCTTGCCGTTTTCGCGGAGCGCCTCGCCAATCGTATCCAAGCTCTCGTGCACGGCGTCGTCGACGAAGCCACAGGTGTTCACCACCACCAGGTCCGCCTGGTCGTAGGTGCCCACCACCTCGTAGCCCTCGGCGCGCAGCCGGGTGAGGATCTGCTCGCTGTCACTGGTGGCCTTGGGGCAGCCGAGGCTGACAAACCCTACCCGCGGGATGACCCCTGCGGCGCCCTTCCGGTATCCTTCGCTCATGCGACTGCCCTTCGTGAAAATGCACGGCCTCGGCAACGACTTCATCGTCTTCGATGAAACGCCAGGCGCCCCCCTGCCCGGGGCCGACCTCCTGCGCGCCTGGGGAGACCGGCACCGCGGAATCGGCTTCGACCAGGCTCTGGTCCTCTCGCCCCCCCGCCAATCGGGGACGGCAGTGTACTACCGCATCTTCAATTCCGACGGAAACGAGGTGGAACAGTGCGGCAACGGCGCCCGCTGCGTCGCCGCGCTGGTCGCCCGCCGCCAGGGTCTTGGCCCCGGCGAACTGACCATGGACAGCCCGGCCGGGCTCGTCCACGCCCGCCTCACGGCGGATGGCGAGGTCTCCGTCCGCATGGGTGTGCCGAACTTTGCCCCTGCGTCGCTGCCGTTCACGGCCAGCGCCGAAGCCGCTTTCTACCCGCTGGAGGCCGGCGGCAGCACGGTGGATATCGGCGCGGTGAGCATCGGGAACCCCCATGCCGTCCTGCGCGTGCCCAGCGTGAAGACCGCCCCCGTGGACCGCCTCGGGCCGGTCATCGAAAACCACCCGCGTTTCCCGCGCCGAACGAACGTGGGCTTCATGGAAGTAGTGGACCGGGGCCACATCCACCTGCGCGTGCACGAGCGCGGCGCAGGTGAGACACTGGCCTGCGGTACCGGCGCCTGTGGCGCGGTGGCCGTGGGCCGCCGCCATGGCCTGCTGGACGCCACCGTCCGCGTGGACCTGCCAGGCGGCACGCTGCATATCGGCTGGGAAGGCGAAGGCCACCCCATCTGGCTCACCGGCCCGGCCACCACGGTTTTCGAAGGGACCATCGAGACATGAGTACTGCCCCCGCCAGCCCGCTGGCGGCCCTCACCGAAGCGGATGTCGCGGCCTTCCTGAAGGACGATGTCGACTTCTTCACCCGCCACGAAGCGCTGCTGGCGCAGTTGCGCCTGCCCCACGCGCGCGGTGGCAGTGCGGTGTCGCTGGTGGAACGGCAGGTGGATGCCCTGCGCGAACAGAAGCGCGAGGCGGACGCGAAACTCCGCGACTTCATCGCCGTGGCCCGCGACAACACGGCCCTTCAGGAACACATTCACCGTCTGGCTTGTGCGCTCATCACTGCCCGCAGCCTGGAAGCCGTGGTCACCGCCCTGGAGCGCAGTCTGCGCGAAGACTTCCAGGTCCGCGATTTCACGCTGGTACTGTTGCAGAAGCCGGTACCTGCGCTGGGCTCCAGTCGCCTGCGTTTCGCCACGGCAGCCGAAACTGCCGCCTGCGGGCTGGACGCGGTGCTGGCCCAGGCCACCCCACGCTGCGGAAACCTGCGGGATTCCCAGCGGGAATGGCTGTTCCCGGCCCACCCCGGGGCCATCGCTTCCGCGGCCGTGGTGCCACTCGGCGGTGGCAAGGCCGGCCTGCTCGCTCTCGCCTCGCCGGACGCCGCTCGCTACCACCCCGGCATGAGCACCGATTTCCTGACGCGCGTCGCAGAATTGGTGTCGGCGGCACTGGACACCGTCGGCAGCGGCCCCACCGCGGTATAAAGAACCATGTCCGCCCTGCCCACCGCCTTCGATCACGACTTGCTGGACCGCTACCTGCGGCACTTGTCGCACGAACGGCAGGTGTCGCCGCATACCAACGACGCCTACGCCCGGGACCTCGGCGCCATCGTGGCATACGCGCTGGCACAGGGGCTCGGCACACCCGACGCCTTCACCGAAGCGCATATTCGCGACTTCGTGGCGGAAAGCCACCACGGCGGGTTGTCGCCGCGTTCGCTGGCTCGCCGGCTTTCTGCCGTGCGCAGCTTCTGGCGCTGGCTGCAGCGCGAAGGCATGGCCAAGGGCAACCCGGCGCTGGAAGTTCGCCCGCCCAAGGCCGCCCGCCGTCTGCCGGCCACGCTCGACGTGGACCGCATGACCCGTCTCCTGACGCCACAGCTCGCACCCGCCGCACAGCCGTCGCTCGCACCGGACCCCATTCTGGCCACCCGCGACTTGGCCATGATGGAGCTGTTCTATTCCAGCGGTCTGCGTCTGGCAGAGCTCGTCGGGCTGGACCTGGGCGACATCGACTTCAACGAGCAACTCGTCCGCGTGACCGGCAAGGGACGCAAGCAACGCATCATCCCCGTCGGCGGCCCAGCCCGCCGTGCGGTGCTCGCTTGGCTACAGCTTCGCCACGAATATCTGCCGAGCGGCGAAGAGGGCGCGGTGCGTCCATTGTTCATCGGGCGGGGCGGCAAGCGGCTCACGCCGCGCGCGGTGCAACTGCGCGTGACGGCCTGGGCCAAGCAGCAAGGGCTGGACGTGAACGTTCACCCCCACCTGTTCCGCCACTCTTTCGCCACGCACCTGCTGGAAAGCAGTCGCGACCTGCGTACCGTGCAGGAACTGCTGGGCCACGCGAACCTGTCGACCACGCAGGTCTATACCCACGTGGACTTCCAGCATCTGGCGCGCGTGTACGAAAGCGCGCACCCGCGCGCACAGCGCAAGAAAGTCAGCGGCGAATAGCCAGCCGCGGCGAGGGCCCGGCGCGCCCTCAGCGGGAAAGTTTGCTGGCGTTCGCCATCAGCGAATGCAGCAGCACGTACAGCAAGCACAGCATGGCCGTGGCGCCACCCACCGTCACCCAATCGGCGGGCAATGGCCATGGCAGCGCTTCGGTTTTGCCACCCACCCCCGCCAACACCACGGCCCCCGTCGCCAAGAACAGGTTGCGCAGTACCATCCAGCCGGCAATCTGCTGCCGTCCGCTGAACCCGTGGCAACCGCAGTCGACCGTAGTGCGCCCGCGGCCCAGATTCACGGCAATGCCAAACGCATAGAGCAGCAGCAACAGCGCCGCGAGCGCAGCGAACGGCCCTACCGGCATGGGAGTGGCCAGCAACCCCGCCAGCACGATGGCCTCAGCGAACATCAGGAAACCAGCCGCATACGGCACCACCGCTGCGGGCAGCACTCGATAGTTGGCCAGCGCCTCCACGAACTCCCGCGGAGCGCGCGCCTTGTGCCACAACGCCGCCGCGAACAGCACCGCCAACGCGGCCCGTATCACCCAGGCCAGCAGCAAGGCCGCGCCGGCGTCAATTGACACGCCGCGCGCCCTGCCAGTACTGCTCGCGCAGCCGGAACTTCTGCAACTTGCCCGTCACCGTGCGTGGCAGTGCCTCGACGAAATCCACGGACGTGGGGCACTTGAAGTGCGCCATGCGTTCGCGGCAGAAGGCGATGACATCGGCCTCCGTCGCCGACATGCCGGGCCGCAGCACGACGATGGCCTTCGGCGTCTCGCCCCACTTTTCGTGCGGGACGCCGATGACCGCGCATTCCGCGATGGCCGGGTGACGGTAGAGCGTGTCTTCGATGTCCGGCGAACTGATGTTCTCGCCACCGGAGATGATGACGTCCTTCTTGCGATCCACGATGTGGACATTGCCGACCGCATCCCACACGGCAAGGTCACCGGTGTGGAAATAGCCATCGCGGATGCAGCGCGCGGTTTCTTCGGGCTGCTCCCAATAGCCGGCAAAGACCATGTTGCCGCGCGCGCAGACCTCGCCGATGCTCATGCCGTCTTGCGGTACGGGGCGGTCCTCGTCGTCGAGCAACTGGATTTCCACGCCGATGCCGGAAACACCAGCACGCGCCCGGCGTGACCAGTCTTCCTTGGCCGTGCCGTAATCGGGCTGCGAGATGGTGAGCAACGGCGCCGTCTCCGTCAGCCCGTAGATTTCCATGAAGTGCCAGCCGAGTTCGG
>JBEGRA010000324.1:0-9382 GCA_041180705.1 Pseudomonadota bacterium
GTCCGGCGTCCCGATGCGGCCCAGCGGGTATTCGCGGACGAAGGCGTCCTCGAGACCGGGCACGCCGACGTCTTTCTGCGTCATGGGGGTCGAGGTAAGCCCCGGTGCTATGGAATTGATGCGGACGCCCTTGGAGCCGAATTCGTTGGCGAAACAGCGCATGAGCGCGTCCCCGGCCGCCTTCGTGGCGATATAAGCGGCATGATGCTGCAATACCCGGTAAACGGACGCGGAAGTGATGAGGATGATGGAGCCGCCGCCGGCTTTCGCCATGGCCGGCACCATCGCCTGCAGGAAGAAATAGGGTCCCTTGAACTGCAGCGCCGAGATGCGGTCCAGCTGTTCCTCGGTGGTATCGAGCACCTTGCCCATGAGGCCCCATCCCGTGGCGTTCACCGCCACATCCAACCGCCCGTACGCCGCCACCGTGCGCTCCACCAGCGCCAGTACGTCGTCCTTGCGCGTGATGTCGCAGGCTACGGCCAGGCCCCCAATCTCCTGCGCCAAGGCTTCCAGCGGCGGGAGCTGCCGCCCCGCCACGACCACGGTAGCGCCCTCCGCGGCGAACCGCCGAGCCATCACCTGGCCCATGTTGCCCTCGCCGGCCGCACCGAGCACGACCGCAATCTTTCCTTGCAAACGACCCATATGGTGCTCCGAAGCCGGTGAGAATTGACGAGAAAGGTTCAGGTTCGCAGCCGGCGGACAGGGTCGCTACCGTCCCAGCCTTGGGCAGCGGCCTTCACGTAGGCGTAAAAGCGGGTGAGCGCCTTCACCGGCGGGTAGATTTCAAGGTAGTGCCCGTACTGAGCCCGCGTGTCCACCATGGCGAAATCCACGCCCGTGGTGGTGGTCGCCCGCATGGCAACGACAGCCCCGCGCTCCTCCCAACCGGCAAGTGCACCATCGAGGTCTTCCTCGAAAATCGCCATGTGGTGCAGGCCGAAAGCGTCCGGTGCGAAAGCCTCGTTCAGGACGCTGGGCGCTTCCCCATACCCGTGAATGAGTTCCACCATCAGGGGCCCCGCCTGGCCATAGGCACTCGTGTGGTCGAACACCCCAGGCTGCCCGCGGTAGAGGCAACTGCCCAGCGGGATGTGCTCCATCAGGAAGAACGGCCCCCAACCGAAGCGACGCGCGAAATCGATGGCAGCCTGCTCGGGGTCGGCAACGTGGTAAGCCACCTGCACCGGCGAACGCAACCCGATTGTCGTTTCCATGGGCACCCCGTGCGGCAAAGCCTTCGGTCTGCCCGGATGTTACGGACGGTACGGGAAAAAAGAAACAGTACTGACTGTTTTTTGAGTGGAAGATGAATGGCTAGCGGGTTCGCTGCTGTGCCAGCCAATCCAGCGCGACGGGCAACGGCATGGGCTCGCTCCACAGGAAGCCCTGTGCGCGGTCGAACCCGAGAGCGGACAGCGCGCCCGCCTGGGCACGGGTTTCCACGCCTTCGGCCACTACCATCAATCCCGTCGCGTGGCCCATTGCCAAAAGAGCACGGCAGAGCGATGCGTCACGTCCCCCGCCATCGGCGATGGCAGAGACGAATCTCCGGTCGATCTTGATGGCGTCCAGAGGCAGCGCCTGCAGATAGGCCAGCGAGGCGTAACCCGTGCCGAAGTCATCAAGCGCGAGACGGAAGCCCATCTGCTTCAACCGCGCCAAGGTATCGCGCGCCGGACCACCGGTGTCGAGCCACTGGCTTTCCGTGACTTCCAGGTAGATGCCCGCAGCCTCGGCACCGGTTTCGGCCAACGCACTCGCGACGGCGTCGGCGAAATCGCGACGCACCAGTTGCAGCACCGAAACGTTCACGCCCAGCGACATGCCAGCCAGCGCGTCGCGATGCATCACTTGCGATTCCATGGCGAAACGGAGGACACCAAGACCCAGACGATGGATCAATCCAGAATCCTCGGCCATGACGATACAGTCGAACACCGACGCTTCCTGCAGACCCGGGGCACTCGTGCGGAACAGCACTTCAAAACCCCGGGGCTGGCCGGACACCAAATTGACCACCGGTTGAAAATAGGGCTCCACCAGCCCGTCATTGATGGCTTGTTCAAGGTCGCGCAGCATGCGACGACGGCGCAATACTTCGGTGGACTGAGCCTCGTCCAGTACCACGCAACGATCGCCGCCCAAAGCCTTGGCCTGCCGCGAAGCCTCGTCCGCCTGAGCGACGCAGGCCTCGAGATCCAGAGTGGTGCCGTCAATCTGCACGATGCCGCAGGACGCCGTGATTTTCGGCGCGGTGTCTCCCACGGCCAAGGGTTCGCGCAGTACCGCCTGCAGGGCGACGATGCGTTCCTCGGCCTCTTCGAGACTGAAAGGCAGGAACACCAGCAATTCGTCGCCGCCGTAGCGGACATGAAGCTCGGCATCGGCCAACGTGGCCCGGAGGCGGTCGCACACACCCCGCAACAGGCTGTCCCCGGCGTGGTGTCCGAAAGCGTCGTTGAAAGCCTTGAAGTTATCGAGATCGATGAATGCCAGACAAAGCGGTGTTCCGGCCGCACGATGTCTGGCCAGCAGCCCGCTCCCCGCCGTTTCCAACAGCCGACGGTTGCCGAGATCCGTCAATGGGTCGTGTTCGGCAGCCCGGATACGCTCACGCTCGTCGCGATGCCGCTCGGTTGCGATAGCCGCCAAGTGAACAAAGTGGTCCACCAATTGCAGGTCGGCAGCGGAAGGCACTCGCACTTCCGGGTGGTACATGCCGAAGACGCCGAGCAAGGCCCCGTCCCGGCTGCTCTTCAGCGGGGTGGACCAAGCCGAACGGATGCTGTACTCCCGACAGAGTTCGTGGAACCCGTTCCACAGGGGGTCGGTGAAGACGTCTTCGCTGATGACGCGTTCGGCACGGTAGGCGCAGGTGCCGCAGCTGCCACTGGCCGGACCCGGTACCAAACCGTCGACAATCGCCGCGAAACTTTCCGGCAGCTTGCCGTAGCCACCCCGCCGCAGGCAGCCAGCACGGTGGTCGTAGTAAAGAATGGAACCGAACATGCCCGGGATGCAGGCTTCAGCGAAGCGCGCAATCTCGGCGAGCGATTCGGCGAGCGGGGAATTGCGGGCCACGTGCGCCAGCACACGCTGCTGTGCCGCAAGCAGGGCTTCCGCCGGCAGGTGCTCGACGCCCCAACCGGTTGCCAGTTCCTGCAGATTGCCGGCCTCGAAGTCCATCAGTCCCCCAAACCGCGAACGAACCGAAAGCGGTCGACGCGACAAGAGGCGAATTTAGCGCGAAGCAGGCGGCCGCACTGTCGACGCGGTCACTTCGCCGTGGGCAACGTCGGAAACCAAGAACCCTGTCACAAACGGCGAGAGTGGCGCTGGAGCCATTTGCCCCCGCGCCGCCCGCGCTCGGCAGCGCCGGTATCAGAGTTGAGCAGCAGCCGGGTAAACCACGCCGTCTTTCATCACGAAGCGCACTTGCTGCAGCACGCTGACGTCCTGCAGGGGATTGCCCGGCACGGCAACCACATCCGCCAGCTTGCCGGGTTCCACGGTGCCCAGCCGGTCCTGCCAACCAAGCAATTCGGCGGCGGTGACAGTGGCCGAACGCAAGGCCTGCTCCGGCGTCATGCCGTACTTCACCATCAGCGGAAATTCGATGGCGGGATTGATGTGCCAATCGAAACCGCCGACATCGGTGCCGAAGGCGATCTTCACGCCCGCCTTCAAAGCACGGCGGAACGTATCTTCGTGGATGGCTACCATCTTCAACCAAACCGGCGCACCCGCCTTCGCGCGCCCCTCCGCCACGTATTCGCCGACGTAAATGGTCGGAACATAAAAAATGCCTTTGCGAACCATGGTCACGAGATCGGCGTCGGCGATGTAGTCGCCGTGCTCGATACTGTCGACACCCGCTTCCACGGAGTTGTGGACGCCGTTGAGCGCCGTGGCATGGGAAGCAATCTTGTGGCGCTGGCGATGCGTCTCGTCGACGATGGCGCGCAACTCGTCGAGCGTGAAGGTCGGGATGTCATCCAGCACGCCATCTTCACGCACGAAGTAGCTGCGGTCAGAATACACCTTGATCCAATCCGCCCCGTGCGACAGCTGTTCGCGGACCGCACGCCGACCACCGTCGGCACCGTCAACCTCCTGCACACCCTTTGGCACGACCACGGCGGGCGCATAGCCCAGCAAGGGGTAAGCGCCTGTCACGTCCATGGCACGCCCGGCTACCTGCATTCGCGGCCCCGGAATGATGCCCCGCTCGATGGCACGCTTGACGTCGACGTCAGCGTAGCCCGCCCCTTCCGTCTCGATGTCGCGAATGGTGGTGAAACCCCAGGACAAGGCGCGGCGGGCATTCACCGTGGCAAGAATGGTGCGGTATTCCGGCGACTGCTTCAGCAACTGCGCGTCGTAGTCCTCCGCCGTGATATCGCCCTGCAGCAACACGTGCGTGTGGGTGTCGATGAGGCCGGGAAGACAAGTCAGGCCGGAGAGGTCAGTGACCTTGGCCGACTTGGCCGGCGCCTGCTTGCCCACGGAAGCGATGCGGTCTCCGCGCACTTCGACAAACACCGGGCCAGCCTGACTGGTCTTGCCGTCCCACAAGGCACCGCAACGCAACCACTGCGAGTCCGGCGCGGGCGCCGCCACTGCGGGTGCCGCCACGCAGACGCCCCCCGCCACCAATACCGAAAGCAGGGCAGCAACCGAATGACGACGCGACATGGGGAGTCTCCGAAAACGGGAAGTGGAAACGGGTGAGCGAATAAATCAGGTATTCGCTGATCGCACGGAAGAGCGAGCCAGCATGCCCGGCTCGATGCGCAACGGCAGCGAACGGAGGCGGATGCCCGTAGCCACGAAGATGGCGTTGGCGACGGCGGGGGCCAGGGGTGGAACGGCAGGCTCGCCGATGCCCTGAGGGCTTTCGCCGGCAGCGAGGATATCGACGACAACCTCCGGCGCTTCATGCAGACGCAGCAACGGGTAGTCGTGGAAATTCGACTGAACCACCCGGCCCTCGGCGAACGTGACTTCGCCATGCAGCGCAGCCGCGAGGCCGAACTGCACGCTGCCTTCGACCTGCTGGCGGATGAGGTTCGGGTTTACGGGGTACCCGCACTCCACCACACACACGACGCGATGGACCCGGATGGTGCCTGTCTCGTCCACCGAGACCTCGGCCACCTCGCCCACCACGCTGCCGAACGCCTGATGCAGGGCAACACCGCGCCCCACCCAAGCACCCGGCACTTTCAGGCCCAACGGTTCGCGCCATCCGGCCACTTCCGCGAGGCGTTCCAGTATCCGCCGTTGGCGTGGATGGCTCCGGAGCAGGTCCAGACGGTAATCGAGCGGGTCACGTCCTGCCGCATGGGCGACTTCGTCCAGGAACCCTTCCTTGAAAAACGCCTGGTGAGAGTGCCCGACCGAACGCCAGAAACCGACGGGAATGGGCAACGGTACGGCAACGTGCGCCACTCGGGCAGCAGGAAATTCGTACGCTTGGTCGGAAGCGCCCTCGCTGGTGGACTTGTCTGCCCCCATCTCGGGCAGCCCGAGATGACGGTGCATGTAAGCAGGCGTGATGGCCTGCCCCGCCGACGTATTTTCCCACGCGACTATGCCGCCCTTGGCATCGAGCCCCGCACGAAACGACGCCAGACAAGCCGGACGGTAGAAGTCGTGCTGCATATCCTGTTCGCGGCTCCAGACCGTCTGCACCGGTATTCCCGGCACGGCCTTGGCGACTTGCGCGGCCTGGGCCACGTAGTCCACTTCCAGACGACGACCGAAACCACCACCCAGCGTTGGCTGATGCAGCACGATCGCGTCGGTGGAGAGGTCCAGTACTTTCGCCACGGCGTCACGGGCGAAGCGCGGTACCTGCGTCGGCGCCCACACCTCGGCGGTGCCGTCCTTGACGCACACCGTACAGTTCGCCGGTTCCATCGTCGCGTGGGCGAGATACGGCGCCCAGTACTCCGCAACCACTTGCTTCGCTGCTTGCTTCATTCCGGCCGCAGCATCGCCGCGCTCCAGAAAGACATCGCCCTTTCCCGACAGTGCACTCTTGAACTGTTCACGAATGCGCTGGCTGTCCAACTTGGCCCCGGCACCGGGCGCCCAGTCGACGACCACCGCTTTCGCCGCCTGCAGCGCTTGCCAGGTGTTGGTGGCAACCACCGCCACGCCTGCCGTACCACCCACGTGGCCATCCACGGCGACGACTTTGCGGACTCCCGGCATCGCCAGCGCCGCGGCAGCGTCGAAAGACTTCACCGTGCCGCCGGGCGTGGGGCACATCACGACGCTGGCGTGCAGCAGCCCCTGGGGCCGAACGTCCAGCGCAAAAGTTTCCGTTCCGTTGGACTTCACTGCCGAGTCGAGGCGCTGAACGGGTTGACCGATGAGCTTGAACTGTCCGGGCGCCTTGAGCGGCGGTTCCATGTCCAGGGGCATGGCAGCAGCCGCAGCGGCAAATTCCCCGAAACCTCCAGACTTTCCCGAGACGTGCGACAACACCCCCGCCGCCACCCGAATTTCCGCCACTGGAACCTTCCAAGCTGCGGCGGCCGCGGCCACCAGCATGCCGCGCGCCGCTGCGCCGGCCTGGCGCATGGGCAGCCAAAGGTCCTTCAGGCTGGAAGAACCGCCCGTCATCATCATGCCGAATTCACGCATGACCTTGGCGCCCATGTAGGCGCCGAGGCGGTCCATGAGACCGTGTCCGCCCGGTTCGAGAGGTGGACCGGCATCCAGGATGCCGAGGTTGTTGTAAATGCCGTCGATGGGAGACATCTCGACGCGGACATTGGACCAGTCGGCGTCCAGTTCTTCCGCGAGCAACATGGCAAGACCGGTATGGGTTCCCTGCCCCATCTCCGTTTTGGCCATGATGATGGTCACCACGCCGGCCGCATCGATCTTGACCCACCCATTGAAGGCCAACTGCGACCCGGACACCGACAATGGATGACCGGGGCGCAGTCGCTGCCGCGGCGGCAACAAAGACCAACCCACCCCGAGGGCACCCAGCCCCCCCAAGGTCCCCAAGACGAATTTGCGACGGTTCATGCCCCGATGATACACAGTGCGCCGCCCCGGATAGCCCTGTGCAAGAATGGAAAAGTGCCGGCACGGCAAAGTCCGGGCCAAACCCAACAACAGCGCGGGCTCCGTCCGCACAGGGGAAGACATGCTTCAACCAGGTTCCTGCACGATCCAGTCGCAGGATATCCGTCGGCTCTCCCCCAGCCTTGGGTCTCCCTCGCGGTCAACGGCGCTCAGGCGCGGTCTGGCACTGCTGACCGCGGCGCTGTTGGCCATGGTCACGGCCACGGCCACCGCCGAAGAAAACCCGGCCGATCGCGTCATCCATGGCACCGCCGACCTGGATGGTCTGCGCATTGCCGTACTGCAAGGTTCAGCGCAGGAAGCCTTCGCCCGCAGCACCTACCCGAATGCCACGGTACTGGCATTCACGGCCGGCGTCACCGACGTCAACCTCGCTCTGAGCACCGGCAAGGCGGACGTTGCGATGGGCGACGAACCCGGCGTGCTGGAGGTCTTTGCCTCCGAAAAGAATATGACCATGTTGCGGGAGCCTTTGTTCGGCTTCCCGCTAGGGGTGGGCTTCAACAAATCCAACAGCGCACTGCGCGACCAGTTCAATGCGTTCCTGAAAGACCTGCGGCAAAGCGGCGCCTACGACACGCTTTTCAAGCACTGGAAGGACGAAAAGACCCGAGTCATGCCAGCCATCGCCAACGATGGCCGAAACGGTGTCTTGCGCGCCGGCGTCAACGCCGCGAACCCACCCTACCTGTACGTGCAGGACGGGGAGATTGTCGGTATCGACGCCGAACTCATCAACCGCTTCGCGGCGTCCATCGGACGCAAGGTCGAATACTCCAACATGGAATTCGGCAGCCTCGTCGCCGCCGTGGCGACCGGCAAGATGGACCTCGTGAGCAGCAGCATCTTCATCACCCCCGAACGCCTCAAGCGAATCGACTTCTCCGACCCGTATGATCAAGTGAATGCCGTCGCCTACGCCTTGAAGACGCGCGTCGCCCCCGAGGCGGGAGGCACCGCCGGTATCGCGCCGGCCGCCAGCACTCCTGCTGCCGCCAGCGACGCCGCACCCGGGTTCATCGCCTCCCTGCGTACAAGCGTGGAAGACAACCTGATCAAGGAAGACCGCTACCTGCTCATCTGGAAGGGCCTGAAAACCACGGTACTCATTTCGGTCCTGGCCACGGTCTTCGGTACGCTGCTGGGTGCTCTGGTGTGCTATCTGCGCATGTCTCCGCGCCCCTGGCTCAGCGGGCCGGCCCGCACCTACATCGCGCTGCTGCGTGGTTTGCCGGTGCTCGTGCTCCTGATGCTCATCTTCTACGTGGTCTTCGCCTCCGTCGACATCTCTCCGGTGCTGGTGGCTGTCATAGCCTTCGGGATGAATTTCGCCGCCTATGTATCGGAAATGTTCCGCACCGGCATCGAAGGCGTGGACCGGGGCCAGTCGGAAGCAGGCATCGCCATGGGCTTCACTCCCACCAGCACTTTCCTGCACATCGTCATGCCCCAAGCCCTGCTGCGTATCCTTCCGGTCTACAAGGGCGAGTTCATTTCGCTGGTGAAGATGACTTCCATCGTCGGCTACATCGCCGTGGAAGACCTCACCAAGGCGAGCGACCTCATCCGCAGCCGCACTTTCGACGCCTTCTTCCCGTTGGTGCTCGTTGCGGTTCTCTATTTCCTGGTGTCCTGGGTACTGCTGCAGTTGCTGGAATACGGCGAGCGGCGCATGGACCCCCGAAACCGCCGCACGAGCGGAGGTGCAGCATGATTCACGTCAAACACCTGTCGAAGCGCTACGGCAGCACCGTGGTGCTCAAGGACATCACCACGGACATTCGCAAGGGTGAAGTGGTCACGATCATCGGCCCTTCCGGCACCGGCAAGAGTACATTCCTGCGTTGCCTCAACCTGCTGGAGCAACCGTCCGGCGGCACCATCGAAATCGACGGACAGGACATTCTGGCACCGGGCGCGGATATCCCGAAGCTGCGCCAGCGCATGAACATGGTGTTCCAGTCCTTCAACTTGTTCGCGCACCTGACGGTGCTGGAAAACCTGACGCTGGCGCCGGTCAAGCTGAAGGGCATGGCGCCCGCGACTGCTGCCGCGAAGGGTATGGAGCTGCTGCGTCTCGTGGGACTGGCCGAACGGGCCCACTTCTTCCCTGACCAATTGTCCGGCGGCCAAAAGCAGCGCGTGGCAATCGCACGCTGTCTGGCCATGGACCCGGAAATCATCCTGTTCGACGAACCCACTTCCGCGTTGGACCCCACCATGGTCAGCGAAGTGCTCGCCGTCATCCGCAAATTGGCCCGTGAAGGCA
>JBEGRA010000325.1:0-17082 GCA_041180705.1 Pseudomonadota bacterium
TGCACAGCATCGGCGATGGCGTCATCACCGCAGACCGTCACGGACAGGTGGAATACCTGAACCCGGTGGCCGAAGCACTGACCGGCTGGCAATTGGCCGAAGTGCTGGGCCGCGACATCGGCGAAGTGTTCCGCACCTTCCACGAGGAATCCTGCGAGGCACTGGAAAACCCGCTGCTCGCTTCCGTTCGTCAGCAGCAGCCGGTCAAGGCCTTGCGCCCGGTCTTGCTGGTACGGCGCGATGGCAACGAATTGTATGTGCGCAGTTCGGCGGCACCGCGACGCAGCGGCTCCGGCGAGGTGGTCGGTGGCGTGCTCGTGTTCCACGATGTCACCGAAGCACGGGAATTGCAGCGTCGGCTCACCTATCACGCCAGCCACGATGTGCTGACCGGGTTGCCGAACCGCCGCGAATTCGAGCAACGGCTCGACCGGGCCTTGAAGGCCGCGCGAGCCGGGGAGGGCAGCTACGCCTTGCTGCACCTCGATCTCGACCAGTTCAGGATCGTCAACGACACCTGCGGCCACAACGCAGGCGATGCCCTGCTGGGGCAACTCGGTACGCTGCTCAAGGGCAAGGTGCGTTGGCGCGATGCGCTCGCCCGCTTGGGTGGCGACGAGTTCGCCGTGTTGCTCGAACATTGCGCCGTGGATGAAGCCATGCGCCTGGCCGAAGGGCTACGCGAAGCGGTTCGTGGCTTCCGCTTCCAGTGGGCAGAGCGTTCGTTCCGTCTCGGGGCGAGCATCGGTGTCGTCACACTCAATGCTGAAACGCCTGACGTGCCCGCTGCGCTGTCGGCGGCCGACAGTGCCTGCAATGCCGCGAAGGAGGCGGGGCGCAACCGCGTCCACTGCTTCGAGGAAAACGACCTGGACCTGATGCGTCGTCGTCGCGAGATGCAGTGGGCCGCGCGGATCAATGCCGCCCTCGAGGACGGCCGCTTCGAGCTGCACCGCCAGGCCATCATGCCGCTGCAGGGCGAAGAAGGCGGCAGCCACTTCGAATTGCTTATCCGCATGCGCGACGAGCAAGGAAAGCTGGTGCCGCCGGACCATTTCATCGCCGCCGCCGAACGCTACAACCTGATGCCGGCCATTGACCGCTGGGTGGTGGAAAACGCGTTCCGCTGGCTGGTATCGGCTGCCGATGAGCGTGCCGGGCTTGCCATGTGCGCCATCAATCTTTCCGGCCAGAGCTTGGGTGACGACCAGTTCCTGCCGTTCGTCATTCAGCAGTTCCGCGTCAGCGGCCTGGACGCCTCGCGTATCTGCTTTGAAATCACCGAAACCTCCGCGATCGCCAATTTCTCCCAAGCCAGCCGCTTCATCCAGGCGCTCCACGGGTTGGGTTGCAAGTTCGCGCTGGATGACTTCGGCACGGGGTTGTCGTCCTTCGGTTATCTGAAGCACTTCCCGGTGGATTTCCTGAAGATCGACGGTAGCTTCGTGAAGGATCTCGTCAACGACTCGGTGGACCGCGAGATGGTGCGGTCCATCAACGAGATTGGCCACCTGACCGGCAAGAAGACGATTGCCGAGTACGCCGAGAGCGAGGAGATCATTACCTTGCTGCGCGCCTTGGGCGTCGACTACGCGCAAGGCTACGGCGTGGCGATGCCCGAGCGTATTGCCATTGGCGAGGGCTGGGTCAGCCACCTGGCCTGATGTGCCGCGCTGGGGCGTTGCCCCAAGGCAGGCGTGCCTGGATGGTGGCTAAAACATTCGTGGCTGAAAGCAGAAGGCCCGCACGAGGCGGGCCTTCCGGAAAAGCCGACCCGAAGGGCCGGCTATGGCAGCACCAACTCTGCCGTCGCGATCAGAACGGCAGGCCGTGCTTGGCGGCGCCCATGCACAGCAGCATCGGCACGGACAACACGAAGTTCGTGCGCGACGCGAGCATGGCGACCTTGCGGGCCTTGGCTTTCTCATCGTCCGTGGCGGCCACGATGCCGAGTACCTTCTTCTGGTTCGGCCAAATGAAGTGCCACACGTTGAACAGCATGATGGTGCCGAGCCAGGCGCCAACGCCGATCGTCTGGTAACCCTCGGCGAACGTGAACACCTTGTGGAGCGCGGCGAGACCGCCATAGCCACCGGCGGTGCCGGTCACGATGTAGTACGCGCCGGACACCCAGGTGACCAGGGCGGCGTAGCGGAACCACAGCAGCGCACGGGGCGCCACGTACTTGTTGATGCCGGCGCCGCCCGGGCCACCGGCATCCGCCGCGGCGGCCGCCAGCGCAGGCATCTGCACCAGGTTGAAGTAGTAGAGGAGGCCGATCCAGCACACACCGGCGACGATGTGCAGCGTGCGCATCAGGTTGGCGTGGTCGAAGGCGAAGCCGCCCGTCAGTGCGATGCTCGCGACGACGGCGAGTGCGATGGCGGTGCTGATGGCACCTTTCACGGTAAGCAATGGATTCATCTGGATATCTCCCTCTGGGTCTTCGGGCAGTGCGCTGCGGAATGCGCTGGGTGCCAAAACGGCGCCTTGTAACCTGCGCCTGTACTGGACACTCCGTTCCCCTCCGCTGCGCGTTGAAGGCTAGCGGACACACCCCCATAATTCAACCAGCCGGATGGTTCTACCGGCAGGAGTCTCCCCTTGTCCCAGCCTGCTTCCCTGCGGAAGGCCGCGCCTCGTTCGCCCTGCATCAATGTCTGTACGCTGGACCCCGGCGGTACTTGCATGGGTTGCCATCGCACTCGCGGCGAGATTGCCGGGTGGGTTCGCGCCACTGCGGACCAGCAATGGGCCATTCTCACGGCCGCGGAAGTTCGTCGGCGCGGTACTCCCGTCAGCAGCGTGCTTTAGTCCGCGGCTGCCGTGCGACAATAGCTGCCAAGTTTCATCGTTTTCCGAGGTTCTTTCATGCTCACCCCAGAAGTCCGCGCTCGTATCGAGAATCAGTTGGCCGCCGCGCCGGTGGTGCTGTTCATGAAGGGCTCGCCCGATTTCCCGCAGTGCGGCTTTTCCGCACAGGCGGTGGCTGCCCTGCGTGCCTGCAAGACGTCGTTCCAGCACGTGAATATCTTCGAGGACCCCGAGGTCCGCGAGGGCTTGAAGGAGTTCTCGCAGTGGCCGACGTACCCGCAGCTCTATGTGAAGGGAGAGCTCATCGGCGGTTGCGACATCATCCTGCAGATGTATCGCAGCGGCGAACTCCAGCAAGTGCTGGCCGAGGCTGCCTGAAGGCAGCCTATTCGGCGGTCGGCTCGAGCAAGGGGTTCCCTTCCGGGGCCACGCCGCGCATGGCCTTCTGACGTTCCAGCCCGGCTTCGAACATGGGCTGGAACTGGTTGCAGATGGCGCAGAACAGCTCCGCGGTGCGCTGCGCATCATACGAAGCCGAATGCGCGGCTTCCTCATCCCAAGGCAAACCGGCGGCAATCGCGGCGCGAGCCAGCACGGTCTGGCCGTAGGCCACACCCCCGAGCGTCGCCGTGTCGAAGCTGCTGAAGGGGTGGAATGGGCTGCGCTTGATGCCGCACCTGGTGATGGCGGCGTTGAGGAACCCCAGGTCGAAAGAACTGTTGTGTCCGACCAGAATCGCCCGCGTGCAGCCGTGGGCTTTCACTGCCTTGCGCACCTCGTTGAAGATGCGGTCGAGCGCGTCCTTCTCCGGAATGGCGGGGCGCAGCGGGTGGTGCGGGTCGATGCCGTTCACCGCCAGGGACGCCGGCTCCATGTTGGCGCCGGGAAACGGTTGTACGTGGAAGCGATGGGTTTCCCCGCGCGTCAACTTGCCGTCCGCGTCCATATCCAGCAGCACGGCTGCTATTTCCAGCAGCGCGTCGGTCTTGGAATTGAAGCCGCCGGTTTCCACGTCGACGACCACGGGCAGGAAGCCGCGGAAGCGCCGGCCGAGCAGCGTGGGTGCTTCGATGCCCATCAGGCGCAGCCTCCGCTGACCAATTCCCAGGCCAGACTTTCGCCTGCACGGTAGGGAACGAGTTCGCCGCCGGCGAACGGGAACGAGGCCGGAACCGGCGTCGCGGCGCGGCGCAGCGTGATGCTCGAGGTATTGCGCGGCAAGCCGTAGTAGTCCGCACCGAAGTGGCTGGCGAAGCCCTCCAGTCGCTCCAGCTTGCCCACGGAATCGAAAGCTTCGGCGTAGAGTTCGATGCCTGCGTGTGCGGAATAGACGCCGGCACAGCCGCAAGCGTGTTCCTTCAGATGCTTCGCGTGCGGGGCGCTGTCGGTACCCAGGAAGAACTTCGGGCTGCCACTGGTGGCGGCTTCCAGCAGGGCTTCACGGTCGCGCTCGCGCTTGAGCACCGGCAAGCAATAAAGGTGAGGGCGCAGACCCCCACGGAACATGTCCGTGCGATTGTTGAGCAAGTGCTGCGGCGTGAGCGTGGCCGCCACTTGCGGGCCTTGCGCGCGCACGAACTGGACGGCGTCCAGCGTGGTGGCGTGTTCGAACACGAGTCGAAGACGCGGGAAACGACGCACGAGTGGAGCGGCGGTGCGTTCGATGAACACGCGCTCGCGGTCGAACACGTCCACGTCATGGTCGGTCACTTCGCCGTGCACCAGAAACGGCACACCCAGTTCTTCCATGCGCTCCAGTACCGGATAGACGCGAGCGAGGTCCGTCACCCCGGCGTCGCTGTTGGTGGTGGCGCCCGCCGGGTAGTACTTGAAGCCAACGATGCCTGCGGTATTGCGAGCGAGGTTGACTTCCTCGACCGGCGTGTTGTCCGTCAGGTACATGGCCATGAGGGGCGTGAAGGTGCAGTCGGGAGGCAGCGCGTTGCAGATACGCGCGCGGTAGGCGAGCGCTGCGGCCACGGTGGTGACTGGCGGCTTCAGGTTCGGCATGACTACCGCGCGGCCGAAGCGGCGGGCCGTGTGCAGCACCACATCGCGCAGGGCCTCGCCGTCGCGCAGGTGCAAGTGCCAGTCGTCGGGGCGGGTGAGGGTCAGCAGGTCCATGGTGTTCACGGCTTCCTTGCGGCAGTGCGTGGGGTGCGGGCGCCGGCGGCGTTCCCGGTCAGGGCTTGCAGGGTGTTTTCATCCTGCAGCAGGGCAGTGGCGTAGCGCACGCCGAAGCCCGTGATGTCGGTGGTGATGTGCGCGAGGCCGCCATGGCGGGTGGCCGGCGCAAGATCCAGATGAATCCAGGGTAGACCCTCGCCCACGAAGCGCTGCAGGAAGCGCGCCGCGTAGATGTGGTCGCCCTTGCCTTCGACCGGGCACTGGATGATGTCGGCGACGCGCGACTCGAGTTCCGCGTCGAAATCGGCGTCCAGCGGGAAGCCCCAAACGCGCTCGCCACAAGCGCGGCCGATGGCCTCCAGTTCATTGCGCACGCCGGGGCGGTTCGTGAACAAGCCCGCGTAACGCTCCGTGAGTGCGCCGACGCAGGCGCCCGTGAGGGTGGCGAAGTCCACCAAGGCGCGGGGTTGCGTGCGTGACGCGAGCGCAAGCGCATCCGCCAGCATCATCCGGCCTTCGGCATCCGTGTGGATCACCTGAATGGTGGTGCCGTTGCTGGCCACCACCACGTCCTGGGGTTTGTAGGCGTTGGCGGCGAGATGGTTCTCCGCCAGGGCCAGCCAGGCGTCCACGGGGGCCGGATGCCGCAGTTCCGTGAGGGCGAGCAAGGTGCCAAGCGCGACGGCGCTGCCTGCCATGTCGGTATGCATGTCGAGCATGCTGCGGTGAGGCTTCAGATTTACCCCGCCGGTGTCGAAGCACACACCCTTGCCGACGAGGGCGACAGGCGCGTCGGTGCCCTTCGCGCGGCCTCGAGAGGTTGCGCTACGGTTCGGGCGATATTGGAGGCGAACGAGGCAGGCATCGGCAGCCGGGTTTCCCTGAGCCACTGCCAGAAAGGCACCGGCACCCTGACGCCGCAGAGCGGCCTCATCGGCCGTGACTACCTTCCATCCCTGCTGCCGGGCCAGCATCAGCACGCGCTTGCGGTACTGGGCGGGCGTCAGATGGTTGCCGGGCAGTGCGGTCAGCCAGCGCGCCAGGGCGCCGCCTCGCTCCACGGCCTGCCACTTCTGCAGGGAGGCCTGGGCCAGGCCCACCGGGACGGCGACGGGTTTGTCATGCAGGCGAGGGGAGCCCTTTCCCGCTGGGGTGCTGCGCAGCGCCGGGAGTGCGTAGCGACTGGCGACCCATGCAGACCACAGGGCTTCACGAGTGGTGTCATCGGTGCCGCACAGAACCACCTCGTCGAGCGAGTGCGCGCCGGTGGCCTGGACGAGACGGCCCGCCTCCGTCAGGGCTTCGAAGGTGCTGGCTTCGACACCGAGTGTGCGGACGAAAAGGCTCGCAGCACGGTTGCCGATGCTGACCGCAGCGCTGATGGGGCCCGGCGTCCTGATGCCATGCCGCACATGCGCCTGCCAAAGCGCCTGACACTCGGGGCCGAGCTCGGCAAGGGTCCGTGCAATTTCCGCCGCTTCGCCGAGCACGAGGATGGCGCGGCGTTTGGGACCACGTACCGCCGACGCGAGGGTGGTGGCGCGGCGATGCGCGATGTCCGGCAGAGCGGGTAGGAGAGGGAGTGACGGCATACAGCCGCGCAGTTTGCCTGAAACCCCGCACCGCTGCAGGGCGGTGCATCGGCACGGGCTTAGGGGTATAATGGAGGCTGACTAACGTTGTCACCGAAGGTTTTCGCGCGTCGGCGGTGCGTCCGCGGCGCTTTTTCGAGGGGCCCCGATGACCGAAAACAATCGACTGCCGGACATGGATCCGGCAGAGACGCAGGATTGGCTTGAGTCAATCGACAGTGTACTGAGGATTTGCGGCAAAGAGCGCGCGCACTTTCTCATCGAACGCCTCATTGACCATGCGCGGCGCAATGGCGCTTATCTGCCCTACACGCCGAACACGGCGTACGTGAACACCATCGGTGTGGAACGCGAAAAGGCGTACCCCGGTGACCGCGCGCTGGAGCGGCGTCTCGAAGCCTATCTGCGCTGGAACGCCATGGCGATGGTCGTTGCCGCCAATCGGCAGAGCAGCGAATACGGTGGGCACATCTCCACTTACGCCTCTTCCGCCACGCTGTATGAAGTGGGGTTCAACCACTTCTGGCGTGCGCCTACGCCGGACAACGGCGGTGGCGACCTCGTTTACGTGCAGGGCCACTCCAGTCCCGGCATCTACGCGCGGGCCTACCTCGAAGGTCGCCTCAGTGATGACCAACTGCGCCACTTCCGTCAGGAAGTCGGTGGCAAGGGGCTGTCCTCTTATCCGCACCCTTGGTTGATGCCGGACTTCTGGCAGTTCCCGACGGTGTCGATGGGCCTCGGGCCGCTCATGGGCATTTATCAGGCGCGCTTCATGCGCTACCTCGAACACCGCGGGCTGGCGCCGGCGTCCGATCGCAAGGTGTGGTGCTTCCTCGGCGACGGCGAGATGGACGAGCCCGAATCGATGGGTGCGCTCACCATGCCGGTGCGCGAAAAACTCGACAATCTCGTGTTCGTGGTGAACTGCAACCTGCAGCGTCTCGATGGTCCGGTTCGTGGCAACGGCAAGATCATCCAGGAACTGGAAGCGGCCTTCCTCGGCGCTGGCTGGAATGTCATCAAGGTGTTGTGGGGCAGCCGCTGGGACCCTCTCCTGGCACGTGACACCAACGGCACCCTGCGCCGTCTGATGGAAGAGTGCGTCGACGGCGAATACCAGAACTTCAAGCAGAAGGGCGGCGCGTACACGCGCGAGCATTTCTTCGGCAAGTACCCCGAGCTTCGCGAGATGGTCGCCAACATGAGCGACGACGAGATCTGGCGTCTGCAGCGTGGTGGCCACGACTCGATGAAGGTGTGGAATGCGTACGCCGCAGCCATGTCCCACAAGGGACAGCCCACCGTCATCCTTGCCCACACGGTAAAGGGCTTCGGCATGGGCAAGGCCGGTGAAGGCCAGAACACTGCCCACCAGCAGAAGAAGCTCGACGAGGAAGCGCTGCGCGCCTTCCGCGACCGTTTCAATATTCCGGTGAGCGACGAGGAGATCGGCAAGCTGCCGTTCCGTCGTCCGGCCGAAGACAGCCCGGAAATGAAGTATCTGCTCGAGCGCCGCGGCGCACTGGGCGGTTCGTTGCCGGCACGCAAGGTGAGCCAGCAGCGCTTGCCGGTGCCGGCGCTCGCGGCCTTCCAGGGTCTGCTGGAATCC
The DNA here is from genome assembly GCA_041180705.1 of Pseudomonadota bacterium. GTDB lineage: Bacteria > Pseudomonadota > Gammaproteobacteria > Steroidobacterales > Steroidobacteraceae > CAIOHZ01. The sequence goes on from JBEGRA010000325.1 coordinate 8,146, forward strand.
ACCGGCGATCGTGAAATTTCCACCACGATGGCCTTTGTGCGTCTGCTGGGCGTGCTGTTGAAGGACAAGGCCTTCGGTCCGCACGTGGTGCCCATCGTCCCCGACGAGGCGCGCACTTTCGGCATGGAAGGCCTGTTCCGCCAGATCGGCATCTATTCTTCCGCTGGGCAGCTCTACACGCCGCAGGACGCGGACCAGTTGCTGTATTACCGCGAAGACCGCAAGGGCCAGATCCTCGAGGAAGGCATCAACGAGGCCGGCGCCATCTGCTCGTGGATTGCTGCCGGCAGCGCCTATGCCAACCACGGCATCCCGATGGTGCCGTTCTACATCTATTACTCGATGTTCGGCTTCCAGCGCGTCGGTGACTTCATCTGGGCCGCCGCAGACTTGCAGGTGAAGGGCTTCTTGCTGGGTGCCACCGCGGGCCGCACCACGCTCGCAGGCGAAGGCTTGCAGCACCAGGACGGGCACAGCTTGCTGCTGGCCAGCACCGTTCCCAACTGCGTTGCCTACGACCCCTGCTATGCCTATGAACTCGCGGTCATCGTGCAGGACGGCCTGCGCCGCATGTACGGCGAAGGCGAGAGTATCTTCTACTACCTGACCGTGATGAACGAGAACTACGCGCACCCGGCCATGCCGGAAGGCGCGGAAGCCGGCATCCTGAAGGGCATGTATCAGTTGCGCTCGGGAACGGCGGCGCCCACGAAGGCCAAGGCCAAGGCTACCCCGCGCGTGCGACTGCTCGGCAGCGGCACCATTCTGCGCGAGGTCGAGGCGGCTGCGGCCATGCTGGAGGCCGAGCACGGCATCGCTGCAGACGTGTACAGCGTCACCAGTTTCGGTGAGCTGCGCCGCGAAGCCATCGACGCCGAGCGCTGGAACTTGCTGCATCCCGAGTCGGCTCCCCGCGTTCCTCATGTTGCCAGCCTGTTGCCGGCGGACGGGGTCCCGGTCGTCGCGGCCACGGACTACATGCGCATCGTTCCCGACCAGGTACGCCAGTGGGTGCCGGGCCGTTACGTGACGCTCGGCACGGATGGCTTCGGCCGCAGCGACTGCCGTGCGCAGCTGCGCAGCCACTTCGAGGTGGACCGCCGCTACGTGGTCGTGGCTGCCCTCAAGGCTCTGGCGGACGAAGGCAAGCTGGACGCTGCCAAGGTGGCTGCCGCCATTGCGGCCTACGGTATCGACCCCGAGAAGCCCAGCCCGGTGCTGAGCTGAGGAGCAGGCCATGAGTAACGTGGAAGTCCGCGTCCCCGATCTGGGTGGCGCTGCCGGGGTGAAGGTCATCGAGGTGCTCGTTGCGGTGGGTGACACCGTCGAGAAAGAGCAGCCCTTGGTGACCCTCGAGAGCGAGAAGGCGACGATGGACGTGCCTTCGTCAGCTGCGGGGCGCGTGGTGGCGGTGCACATCGCCCCGGGTGCCGAAGCTAGCGAAGGCACGCTGGTGGTGACACTGGAAGTAGCCGTTGGGGCTGGTAGTGGGGAAAGTCGCGAGCAAGCTCGCTCCCACACTGCTCCTGCTGCTCCTGCTGCTCCTGCTGCTACTGCTGCTGCTGCCGCTGCTGCTGCTGCCCCTGCTGCCCCTGCTGCTGCTGCAGCCCCTGCTGCAGCCCCTGCTTCTGTGGGAGCGAGCTTGCTCGCGACTTCTGCTGCTGAGGTTGCCCGCCCCGTGGGAGCGAGCTTGCTCGCGACTCCTGCGGGTGCAGGCACCCTGCCCGCCATCAATGAGGCTACCTTTGCCAAGGCCCATGCCAGCCCATCCGTGCGGCGCTTTGCCCGCGAGTTGGGCGTCGACTTGGGCCAGGTGCGTGGCAGCGGCTTGAAGGGCCGTGTCTCGCAGGACGACGTGAAGGCCTGGGTGAAGCAGACGCTGGCTGCGGCGCAGACCCGCGGCGCAGCCGGTGCCGGGTTGCCGAAGTTGCCGGAGGTGGACTTCGCGAAGTTCGGTCCGGTGCGTGTCGTTCCCTTGACCCGCATCCAGAAGATCAGCGGGCCGCGTCTGCATGCCAGTTGGGTGAATTTGCCCCACGTCACGCAGTTCGACCAAGCCGACATCACCGGCATGGAAGCCACCCGTCAGGAATTGAAGGATGCGGCGGCAGAGAAGGGCGTCAAACTCACGCCGCTCGCTTTCGTGGTTCGTGCCTGCGCTCGCGTGTTGGCGAAGTTCCCGAAGTTCGCCTCTTCGCTGGATGCGGCAGGCGAGAACCTCGTCTACAAGCAGTACCTGCACATCGGCTTCGCTGCCGATACGCCGAACGGATTGGTCGTGCCGGTCATCCGTGATGCTGACCGCAAGGACGTCTACGAGATCGCCCGCGATTTGGCGGATCTCTCCGCCAAGGCGCGTGCCGGCCAACTGAAGGCGGCCGACATGCAGGGTGGTTGCTTCACCATCAGTTCGCTCGGTGGCATTGGCGGTACGGCGTTCACGCCCATCATCAATGCGCCGGAAGTGGCAATCCTCGGTGTATCGAAGAGCAGTCACCAGCCGCATTGGGACGGCAAGCAATTCGTGCCGCGCCTGATGCTGCCGCTGTCGCTGTCCTATGACCACCGCGTCATCGATGGCGCCGACGGCGCGCGTTTCACCACCGCACTGGCGGTGGAACTCGCGAATGTTGCCGGCCTGCTGGAAGCCGTGCCATGAGCGCGCAGGACGTTCTGGTACCCGACCTCGGGGGCACCGAAAACGTCCCCGTCATCGCCGTGCTGGTGAAGCCCGGTGACGTGGTGCAAAAAGAAGACTCGCTTTTCACGCTCGAGAGCGAGAAGGCGACGATGGATGTGCCTGCGCCGTTCGCAGGTACCGTCGAGGCCCTGCTGGTCGATATCGGTACCAAGGTGAGTACGGGGTCGCTGGTGGCAAGAATCGCCACGGTGGAGAGTCGGGAGCAAGCTCCCTCCCACAATGCCGTGGCAGGCTCCCACAGTGCAGCGGCAAGTCTGGAGCAAGCTCCCTCCCACAATGCCGTGGCAGGCTCCCACAGCGCAGCGGCAAGTCGGGAACAAGCTCCCTCGCACAGTGCTGCGGCTGACGAACCCAAGGCGGACCTCCACATTCCGCTTCTTGTGCTCGGCGCCGGTCCTGGCGGATACACCGCCGCGTTCCGCGCCGCCGACCTCGGGCTGGAGGTCGGCCTGGTCGAACGCTGGCCGACGCTTGGTGGTGTCTGCCTGAATGTCGGCTGCATTCCGTCGAAAGCCTTGTTGCACGCGGCGAAGGTCATCGAAGAAGCGCACGACATGTCAGCGCTCGGCGTGCATTTCGCGCCGCCTACCATCGACAGCGCGAAGCTGAAGGGCTGGAAGGATCGCGTCATCGGCAAGTTGACGACGGGCCTGACGGGTCTCGCCAAGCAGCGCAAGGTGAAGGTGCTGCGTGGCACCGGCACTTTCCTTTCCGCGCATCGGCTGGCGGTCACCGCCGAAGATGGCAGTCGTCAGGTCGTGGGTTTCGAGAAGTGCATCATTGCCGCCGGCAGTGAACCCGTGAAGCTGCCGACGTTCCCGGAAGACCCGCGCATTCTGGACAGCACCAGCGCGCTCGAACTCGGGCGCATCGACGGCCGACTGCTGGTCATCGGTGGCGGCATCATCGGGCTGGAAATGGCTTGCGTCTATGACGCCCTCGGCGCCCGCGTTTCCGTCGTGGAGTTGGGCACCGGTCTCATGCCGGGTGCAGACCGCGATCTGGTTCGCCCGTTGGAGAAGCGCCTGAAGGGCCGCTACGAAGCCATTCTGACAGCGACCAAGGTGGTGGGCATCGAAGCCCTGCCGGAAGGTTTGCGCGTCACGTTCGAAGGCAAAGGCGCTCCTGAGCCGCAGGTGTATGACCAGGTGCTCGTTGCGGTGGGCCGTGTGCCCAACGGCAAACGTCTTCAGGCGGAGGCAGCGGGTGTCGCGGTCGATGCTCGCGGCTTCATTGCCGTCGACAAGCAGATGCGCACCAATGTGCCGCATATCTTCGCCATCGGCGACGTAGTGGGACAGCCGATGCTGGCCCACAAGGCCACGCATGAAGGCAAGTTGGCGGCGGAAGTGGCGGCCGGTGAAAAGCGTGCCTTCGACGCCCGTGTCATTCCTTCCGTGGCCTACACCGACCCCGAAGTCGCCTGGGTGGGCTTGACGGAAACGCAGGCCGCCGAGCAGGGCTTGAAGGTGGAGAAGGGCGTGTTCCCCTGGGCCGCTTCGGGCCGGGCGCTGGCGCTGAACCGCGACGAAGGCTTCACGAAGTTGCTGTTCGATCCGGACACCCACCGGATCGTTGGCGCTGGCATTGTGGGTCCGAATGCCGGCGATTTGATCGGCGAGGTGGCGCTGGCTATCGAGATGGGCGCGGACGCAGCGGATATCGGTGGCACCATCCACCCGCACCCGACGCTGACGGAGACCGTGGCATTTGCTGCCGAGGCCTTCGAAGGAACGCTGACGGACCTGTATATGCCGAAGAAGAAGTGAAGGGCGCCTTTCAGGCGTCGTCTGGTATCACTTCAGGAAGGCCCCGGTGCGCAAGCCCCGGGGCCTTCTGCATTTCCTAGGGGACAATGGCGATGACGCGGGCCGGGAACCCCGAGCCGTTTTCCGGCTTCGGGAAAGTCACCATGGCTACCGCACCGTATTCCGGAACCTGGTCCAGATTCGTCAGCAATTCAATCTGGTAGCGGTCGCGACCGAGCACGTACGACTCGAGCGAGTAGTCATCATGCGAGGTGGCAAGGCCCGGGTCGGTGTCGGTGGTCTCATGGCCGCAAGCCGTGGCGGCGCGTTGCTCGAAGAGGAATTGCAGCACCTCGCGGCTCCAACCCGGGTAATGGTCCAGTCCATCCTTGCCCTTGTTGGCCATGGCTTCGCCATCGGGCCAGCGCTTGGACCAGTCCGTACGCAGGGCAATGAAAGCGCCATCGGGGATACGGCCATGGCGGGTTTCCCAATCGCGAACATCCTGCAGGGTGACGACGTAGTCCGGGTTCGCAGCTGCCTGGGCGTGAATGTCCAGCACCACCAGTGGCAGCAGCATTTCATCCGGTCGAATCTTGTCTACGGTGCGCAGGCCCTCGTGGAAATGCGCAGGTGGGTCCACATGGGTGCCCCATTGGCCCACGTGCGTGTACTCCTGCAGCCAGAACCCGTCTTTGGCGATGGTGTAGGCGTCGCGGCGGGTTTCCACCGGGTCACCTTTCCAGTGAGGGATGCTGGGGCTGAAGGCGTGGGTGAGGTCCACGAAACGATGGGCCTTGAGCACGCTCAGGGCTTGCAGCAGCGGTGCCTTGTCGGCGGAGGGAACTGCGGCCGGCGGTGCGACGGAGGCGCTGCTCGCGTTGCCGAGGCAGGACAGCACAAGCGCGAAAAGCGTGGTGCGAAGTGGGCGAAAGGCTGCAGGATTCATGGCAAAGGTTCCGGCTGGGCTATCATCCGCAAATGGTAAGTGCATCCGTCGTTACCGCGTTCGCTTTTGTGTGTGCGGCGCTCATGGGGCTTGCCGTTCAGCGCGGCGGAACCTGCGCCGTGGCGGCTGTCGAAGAAGTGGTGGTGCACCGCGATTCCCGGCGGTTCCGCGCGCTCGCCGAAGCCGCGTTTTGGTCCGCAGGCCTGATGGCCCTGGCGTTCCTGATCTTCGGCAAGGCCATCCCCGCTCGCGCTTTCGGCGTCACGGAATGGACGGTGTTCGGTGGCGTGCTGCTCGGGTTGGGCGCCTGGATCAACGGTGCCTGCGTGTTCGGTTCGGTGGCAGCCTTCGGCGCCGGCGATTGGGCCTATGGTTTCTTTCCGATGGGTTTCGCGCTGGGGTGTTACCAATTCGACGCGGTGGGTGGCCGATTGGGTTTGACCTTGCCCGTACCGCAGGGTGCCTCCACGGTATTCCTGACGGTTGTTCCTCTCCTGGCACTCCTGTTCTGCGGTTGGTTGGTGCTTCGTGTCCGCCACTTGCAGGTTGCCGTGGCTCGCCGTGCCCAGGAACAGACAACGTGGGATGTTCTTCGCGGTGAATGGCCGCTGCATGTCGGCACCATCGTGGTCTCCGTGGCTTTCGTGGCGATGGCACTCACTTACGGGCATTGGGTGTATACCGACGCGGTGGCCGAAGTCGCCCGCGGCGAGACGGCTCCCACGGACAGTCGTCTCTGGCTCTTCGGTGCCATGCTCCTGGGGTCGCTCGGTGGGGGCATCTCGCTGCGCAAATGGCGCCCGGTGGCACCATCGCCTGGCGCCATTGCCAAGTGCCTGCTGGGCGGCTGGGTGATGGCATTCGGGTTCCTGCTCGTTCCGGGGGCCAACGACAGCATCATCCTGCTCGGTTTGCCGACGCTGCAACCGCAGGCTTGGGTGGCCATGGTCGTCATGTGCCTGACCTTGGCGCTGCTGATTGTTGCCAAGCGACGCTGGTGGCGCGCCTGAGTAAGACCCCGTGCGGGCTTGGTGCTGCCCGCAATGCGGCTTGACGAACGGTCTATTTCCCGTCCGTCCAGTACGGTGCAACCTACTGCGCTGCAAAACCGTTACACTAAGCGGCCAAATATCAGGCGTACGCCATGAACTCTCCTCAGGATTCCAGCGCGAATCCCCCCGAGGCGGCCGAAGCCGCCATCACCTTCGCCAGCCTCGGCCTTGCCGCCCCGGTTCTCGAAGCCCTGACCGCGGTCGGTTACGAATCTCCGTCGCCCATCCAGGCCGCCACCATTCCGGCTTTGCTGGAAGGCAAGGACGTGCTCGGTCAGGCGCAGACCGGCACCGGCAAAACCGCTGCCTTTGCCCTGCCACTGCTGTCGGGGCTGGATCTCGCCGTGTCGGGAGTGCAGGCGCTGGTCATGGTGCCGACACGTGAACTGGCCATCCAGGTCGCCGAAGCGTTCAACAAATACGCCGCCAAGATGCCGGGCTTCCATGTGCTGCCCATCTACGGTGGTCAGAGCTATACGCCGCAGTTGAATGCCTTGCGTCGCGGCGTGCATGTGGTGGTGGGTACCCCCGGCCGCATCATGGACCACCTCGATCGCGGCACGCTGTCGCTGGACGCCGTGCGTTACGTCGTGCTCGACGAAGCGGACGAGATGCTCCAGATGGGCTTTGTCGATGCCATCGACCAGATCCTCGGCAAGGTTCCGCCGGAGCGCCAGGTGGCGCTGTTCTCGGCCACCATGGCGCCGCAGATCAAGCGCATTGCGAAAACGCATTTGCGCTCGCCGCGTGAAATCACCATCCAGGGCAAGACCACCACCTCGGCCAATATTCGCCAGCGGTATTGGGTGGTCAGCGGGCTGCACAAGCTCGACGCTCTCACCCGCATCCTCGAAGTGGAACCCTTCGACGCCATGCTGGTGTTCACCCGTACCAAGCAGTCGACCGTGGAACTCGCCGAGCGTCTCGAAGCGCGCGGCTTCTCTGCCGCTGCCTTGAACGGCGACATCCTGCAGGCGCAGCGCGAACGTACCATCGCCGCATTGAAGGCCGGCAAGATCGACATCCTCGTGGCCACCGACGTGGCTGCTCGCGGTCTCGATGTGGAGCGCATCGGTCACGTCGTTAACTTCGACGTGCCGTACGACACGGAAAGCTACGTGCACCGCATCGGCCGCACCGGTCGTGCGGGGCGCAAGGGCGAGGCCATCCTGTTCATCGCTCCGCGCGAGAGGAACATGCTGTCGGCCATCGAGCGTGCGACCCGTTCGCCGCTGGAGCCCATGCGTCTGCCGACGGTCAGCGACGTCAACGAAGCGCGTGTCACCAAATTCCGTGAGCGTCTGGAAGCCGTCATCACGGAAGGCGTGTCCGCGGAATATCGCAGTGTCATCGAGTCCGTCGTGCGCGAATCCGGGCAGGACTTGCTCGATGTCGCCGCCGCGCTGGCGCGCATGGCGCAGGGCGAAACGCCGTTGTTGCTGCCGGGTGGAGAAGAGCCGGGCAGCCGCGATGGTGGTCCGCGTTCGTTGCCCCCGGAAGAACGCCAGGAGCGTCCGCGCGATCGTCTGGCGGAGTTGCTGGAGGAAGAGCAGCGTCCGCGCGGCAAGTACGTTTCCCGCGAAGACCGTTTCGGTCCGCAGCAGGTTTATCGTCTGGAAGTGGGCCGTGCCCACGGCGTACAGCCCGGCAATATCGTCGGTGCCATCGCGCATACGGCGGATCTTGCCGGCAACCAGATCAATGGGGTCGACATCCACTTCGATCACACGCTGGTGCGTTTGCCTGCCGGGCTTTCGCCGGAAGTTCTCGGGAAGATTTCCGAGGTGAAGGTGCGCGGGCGTTCGCTCGACATCAAGCCTGCCGAGGCCGGTGCGGGCGAAGGGGCTCCGCGCGGCCCTCGCCAGTTCGAAGGCGGCGGTCGTCCGTTCCAGGGGGGCGGTCGTCCGCCGTTCCACGGTGGCGGTCCTCGCCATTTCCAGGGCGGCGGTGGTCGTCCGTTCGAAGGTGGCGGTCGTCCCTTCGAGGGCGGTGGTCCGCGTTCATTCGAGGGTGGGCGCCCGTCGTTCCCGCCGCGCGGCCGCCCGTTCGAGGGTGGCGGTCGTCCGTTTGAAGGCGGTGGTCCGCGCTCGTTCGAAGGTGGCGGTCGTCCTTCCTTCGAGGGTGGCCCTCGTCCGCCGCGTCCGTTCGCCGGGAGGCCGTTCAGCGGCCCTGCCAAGCCGCACCGCAAGGGTCCGCCGAAGCGCTGACTCTCTTGCTCGCCGGCAACGCTGACGAGATAGCGTTGCCGGTTTTGCCCGCAAGGGGCTTACATGGGGCACTGCCCCGCGTGCCACCTCAGGGCAGCAATCCCATCTTCCGCAGTTTTGGTGTCACCACGGGAATGGTGAGCATGGTGCTGCCTACGGCCATCAGCAGCAGCGCGGTGAAGGTGGTGGGGGTGATGACCGCCTTGTCCAGCAGGATGTTGGCGAAGATGATCATGATGAGCGCCTTCGTCTGCAGCAGCCAGCCGATGAGCGAAGCTTC
>JBEGRA010000326.1:0-3764 GCA_041180705.1 Pseudomonadota bacterium
GTCTGGATGGACTGGAGTTTCATGGCAGGTTTCTCGGGTTCAGTCTGCGTGGTAACCGTTGATGGCCTTCAGCTCGAGGAAATCGAGCAGACCGTGCTTGCCCCATTCGCGGCCGTTGCCGGACTGCTTGTAGCCACCGAAGGGTGACTCGTAGTCTTGGCCGCTGCCGTTCAAGTGAACGCTGCCGGCGCGCAGCAGGCGAGCCACCGCGCGGGCCTTCGCCTTGTCCTGCGTCTGGACGTACGCGGCAAGACCGTAAGGGCTGTCGTTCGCAATCGCCACGGCTTCGTCGACACCATGGAAGGGAATCATGACCAGCACGGGGCCGAACACCTCTTCGCGCGCGATGAACCTCTGGTTGTTCACGTCGGCAAAGATGGTCGGCTTCACGAAGAAGCCCTGCTCGAAACCTTCCGGCTTGCCGAGGCCGCCGAGCACCACGCGGGCGCCTTCGGCGATGCCGCGCTCGATGCAGCCTTGTACCTTGTCGAACTGCATGCGTGAAGCCAGCGGGCCGATATGGTTGCCGCGCTGGGTGGGGTCTCCCACCTTCACTTCGGCGCCAGCCTTGGCGGCCAGTTCCACGGCGCGGTCGTAGACGCTGTCTTCCACCAGCATGCGCGTGGGCGAGTTGCAGCTTTGTCCGGTGTTGTTGAAGCAGTGGCGCACGCCGCGAGCGATGGCAGCTTCGAGGTCGGCATCGGCGAAGACGATATTCGCCGACTTGCCGCCGAGTTCCTGCGAAACGCGCTTCACGGTGTCGGCAGCGTTCTTTGCTACCTGGATGCCGGCGCGGGTGGAGCCGGTGAAGGACACCATGTCCACATCAGGGTGGGCGCTGAGCACGTTGCCCACCACGGGGCCCGAACCGAACACCATGTTGAACACGCCCGGCGGCAGGCCAGCCTCATGGATGAACTCCGCGAACAGCGCTGCCGACAGCGGGCTCTGCTCGCTGGGCTTCAGCACCACGGTGCAGCCGGCGATGAGTGCCGGCGCCACCTTGGCGGCAATCTGGTTCATCGGCCAGTTCCATGGCGTGATGAGCACGCAGACGCCCACCGGTTCGCGCACGACGTTGCCGGTGCTGCCCGAACGCTCTTCCCAGTCCAGTTCGAGCGCTGCCTGAATGGTGGTCTTGATGTGACCGGGGCCGCATTCTGCCTGCGAGTCCGCGGACAGATCGAAAGGTGCCCCCATCTCGGTGGTGATGGCCGCCACCATCTCCGCATAGCGGCGCTCGAACACCGCGAGCAGGCGGTGCATGTAGCCCAGCCGCTGTTCGAGGGAAGTGGCCGCGTAGGCGGGGAAGGCGGCCTTCGCGGCTGCCACGGCAGCATTCGCCTCGGCTTCGCCGCCCATGTCGATGAGGGCGACGACGCCCTCGGTCGCCGGGTTCACCACTTCGAAGCGGGGACCCTGGACGGCGGAAGCCACCCACTGGCCGTGGATGTAGTGCTGGAGTGTATTCACGTGTTTGCTCGTGTTCGCAGGAGTTCAGATGGGGCAGATGCCGGTGGCACGGGTCTGATCCTGTACGATGCGACGTGCCGACCAGAAGTAGTGGAAGGTGGCCCAGAAGCCGACCGGCGTGAGGCACAGCAGCGCCAGCCGCAGCGATTCGGCCGTGCCCTGGTGCAGCGGGTCGAACCAGTTGCTCAGCGAGCCGACATACAGCGGCGCGACGATGAGGTTGCCCACGTTGGCCACGAACAGCGTGGCAGCGCAGAACATGGCCCGCATGCGGGGCATGGCGAGGTTGTTCAGGATGCCGAAGCAGGGACCGATGTAGAAATAGATGGCGGGGATGAAGATCCACAGCAGCGCCTTCACCAGCGGCAGCTGGGCCGGGTCGTGGATCCAGTAGATGCCGATGGAGGCCAACGTGGCGATGCCGACCACGATGCCCATGAGCCATACCGTGCGGCGCGGGTCGTCGAAGTAACGGCGCGTCAGCAGCCAGCCCGTGAAGGCCGTGGCGATACCGCCACCGAACAGGTGGATGTCGCCGGTGAACACGCCTGCCTGTTCCGGATTCATGCCGTAGATGCGCTGCAGGAAGCTGGGCGTGAAATAGACGAGACCCCAGCCCCACAGGGCGGTCAGGGCGCTGGCCAGCATCACGTGGATGGCGGAGCTCTGTTCGAAGAGGAAACTCGTCGTTTCCTTCACGCTGGGCGCGGCTTCCTGAATCTCTGCGTCCATCTGGCCGCGGGCCGGTTCCTTGATGGTCGCCCAGATGAGCAGGCCGACCAGGAAGCCCGGCAGACCGAGCACCCAGAACACCGACTTCCAGCCGTGGGCCTGCGCGATGGCGCCGGCAAACTCGTAGGACAGCCAGGCGCCGATGGGGGCGCCAAGCGAGAAGATGGTGAGCGCCATCGGACGGCGCGAGGCCGGGAAGTAGTCCGACAGGATGGAGTTCGCACCGGGCGTACCGCCCGCTTCGCCCACGCCAACGCCGATGCGGCTGAGGGCAAAGCCGAGGATGGAGGTGGCCATGCCGCAGAGGATCGTGGCACCGGACCACAGGGCGATGCACACCGCGACGATCTTCGTGCGGTTGTGGCGGTCGAGGATGTAGGAGACCGGGAAGCCCAGCACCACGTAGAACAGGGCCAGCGGCCAGGAGGACAGCATGGCGACACCCTGGTCCGTCAGGCTCAAGTCGCGCTTGATGTCATCCAGCACCGTCGACACGACGTAGCGGTCGGCGATGCTCAGGGTGTAGACGAGCATCATGACGACGAGCACGTACCAGCGTGTCGCCATGGAAGTGGTATTGGGCTTTTCGGACAGCATTGGGGGTCCCCTGGAATGGCTGGCGTCGGGGCTGTCCCGCCCGGCCGACCGGCCGGGCCCGGTGCTCCGGACCCTGCAGTTTTACGGAACTTCCGGCGGCAATGCCAGCACCCCGTGATAAGGAAAGTTTTCGCTCGCGCCGGTATTTTTTGCTTGCTGCAAAGCGCCGCCTTCCCTAGCCTCCCGGCAAGTGGGGCCGGACCGCGCCCCGGAACGGGAAAATCGTCCATGGAAAACCTTCGCATCGGCTTCATCGGCCTTGGCAACGTCGGCGGCAAGCTTGCCGGCAACCTCCTGAACAATGGCGCCGACCTCACCGTCCGCGACCTGAACCCCGAGCTGGTGGCGGAATTCGTCGCCCGGGGTGCCAAGTCCGCTGCCTCGCCGAAGGAGATGATCGAGAACTGCGATGTCGTCATCACCTGCCTGCCTTCGCCCGCTGCCTCTGCGGCCGTGCTGGAAGCGGATGACGGCATCATCGCCGGCATGACGCCGGGCAAGGTGTGGATGGAGATGAGCACCACCGACAGCGCCGAGATCAAGCGTCTCGCGCCGCTCGTGGAAGCCAAGGGTGGCCTTGCCATGGAATGCCCCGTGTCGGGTGGCTGCCATCGCGCCGCCACGGGCAACATCGCCATCTTCGCGGGCGGCCCGCGTGCGGGTTTCGAGCGCGTGCTGCCGGTGCTCACCATCCTCGGCCGTGAAGTGCTCCACACCGGCGAGCTGGGCACCGCTTCCATGCTGAAGGTGCTGACCAACTATCTCTGCACCGTGCACCTTTGCGCGCTCGCCGAAGCCTGGGTGGTGGCGAAGAAGGTCGGCCTCGACATGAACATGGCCTACGACGGCATCCGCATCTCGTCGGGCAACTCGTTCGTGCACGAGACGGAGTCGCAGGTCATCCTGAACGGCAGCCGCGACATCAACTTCACCATGGACCTCGTCATCAAGGACGTGGGCCT
>JBEGRA010000327.1:0-2679 GCA_041180705.1 Pseudomonadota bacterium
TCCATGGCCACCGGGTCATAGGCGCGCACCTTGGCACCCGCCGCCCACAGCGCTTCCATCACCACACGGCTCGGCGCCTCGCGCATGTCGTCGGTGTTCGGCTTGAACGCCAAGCCCCACAACGCAAACGTCTTGCTCGCGAGGTTCTGGCCGAAGTGCGCCTGGATTTTTTCCACCAGCACGCTCTTCTGGCGGCGGTTGCGCTCTTCCACGGCCGCGAGGATGAGGGCGTCGAAGCCGTGTTCACGCGCGCTGCGCTCCAGCGCCTGCACGTCCTTCGGGAAGCAGCTGCCGCCGTAGCCCGCACCCGGGTAGATGAAGTGGTAGCCGATGCGCGGGTCCGAACCGATGCCGATACGCACCCTTTCGATGTCCGCGCCCATGCGCTCGGCCAGGTTGGCCAGTTCGTTCATGAAGCTGATCTTCGTGGCCAGCATGGCGTTGGCCGCGTACTTGGTCAGCTCCGCCGAACGGATATCCATGACGATGAGACGGTCGTGGTTGCGCGTGAACGGCTCGTAGAGAGCGCGCAGCAGCTCGGTGGTGCGCGGGTTGTCCGTGCCCACCACGATACGGTCCGGCTTCATGAAGTCGCCGATGGCGGCGCCTTCCTTCAGGAATTCGGGGTTGGACACCACGTCGAACTCGGGCGCATCGCCACGCGCAGCGAGCGTCTGCTCCAGCCGCGCGCGCACTTTGTCTGCGGTGCCCACGGGCACGGTGCTCTTGGTGATGACGACCTTGTAGCCGTCCATGTGCTTGCCGATGGTCTCTGCCACGGCGAGCACGTAGCGCAGGTCCGCGCTGCCGTCTTCGTCCGGAGGCGTACCCACAGCAATGAACTGGAACAGGCCGTGGTCCACACCAGCCTTCGCGTCCGTGGTGAACTTCAGACGGCCCTTCGCCATGTTGCTGGCAATGAGCTCGTCGAGCCCCGGCTCGTGAATGGGCACGCCGCCGGCGTTCAGCAGGTCGATCTTGCGCGGGTCCACATCCACGCAGACCACGTGGTTGCCCATTTCCGCCAAGCAGGCGCCCGTGACCAGCCCCACGTACCCGGAGCCGAAGATGGTGAGTTTCATATGTGCAGTTTACCCGTAAATTGTCTTTTAAAACCGTGAATTGCAGCCGTTTCAGCAGCGCGGGCTCAGGAGACCGGCGCCACTCGTCGCCGCTGCCAGTACCTTGGCCAGACCCGCAGCGCGCCCTTCCCGCGAAAAATCGCCGGCGCGCGAAGTGCTCATGACGGGCGCCGTACCCACCAGAACTTGTTCCAGAAAGCGGTGCAGCGCGCGCTCGATGGCTGCTGCGTCTTCCAGCGGCGCCGTGGCGCCAAGCCCTTCAGCGGCCAACAGGGCGGCGCATTCGCTGCCCTCGCCCACCAGACCCAGCACCGGACGGCCAGCGCGGAAATACTCGTAGACCTTGGCTGGCACCTGCGGGTTGTTCTGCTCGCCCTGCATCAGCAGCAGGCCCGAGGCCTGCAGCATCTCCACCAGCGCCTCCCGATAAGGCAGCGCCGGCAACCATTCCACCCAAGGCTCCAGCCCGAGCGCTGCCGTCAGCGGGCGGAACTCCGCTTCCGCCTGCGAACCGCGGAACACCACGCGCACCGCATGCCCGTGGAACTTGCCTCCGGGGAAGGCGTGCGCCAGAGCCTGCAACAAGGCGCGCGGCGTGCGCACCGCATCGCTCACCAGCCCGCTATGCAACAACAGCAGCGGTTCCGGCGAACTCACCGAAGGCGTTGCCAGCGCGGGTTTCGCTACCGCCGCCGCACACAACGCCTCTGCCGCCTGGAAATCGCCTTCGTCGTAGCCGTTTTCCACCACGTGCAAGCGGGCTGCGGGAAACGCCGGGTAGCGTTCATGAAAATCGGCAAGCGCGCCGCGTGTCGTGAAAACAACGTGGCTGGCACGACGCGCGACACAGCGCTCTACGAACACTTGCGCGCGGTGCCGCAGCCCGCGCGTTGCGGCGGAAGCGCGACCGGTCAAGGGGTCGCGCAGGTCAGCCACCCAAGGCAGGCCCGTCGCCCGGTGCAAGGCCCACCCCACCAGCTGTGCGGAGGGAATAGGCGAAGTGGAATACAACACCGCCGGGCGGTGCCGCCGAACGGCGCGCAACCCCTGCACGAAGGCCGGGAACACCCAGCTCCACCAGCGATCGGGAACCGCCATGGCACCCAGATACTTGCCACGGATGGCGAGATGCCGCGCCGCGTCCAGCGCCCAGGCGCGCCAAACCGGCACCTCGGAAGGGATATCCGCCAATTGGTCGTTGGCGCACTCCACGTAGGCACGCGGATGCGCTGTGAGAACGGCCGGTGCCCAACCCAGGCCGCGCAGGTATTGCACGAAGCGCAGCGTCCGCTGCAGCCCGCTGCTGCCCTTCTGAGGCGGAAAGTGGAAGGCCACCATGAGTACGCCGCGAGCGGATGGGTCGCGAGCAACGTGGGAGGCAGCTTGCTGCCGACTGTCGCGAGCAAGCTCGCTCCTACAAGGGGGGGGCATTGCATTGTGGGAGGGAGCTTGCTCCCGACTCTTGGTGTAGGGGGCAGCTTGCTGCCGACTGTCGCGAGCAAGCTCGCTCCTACAGGTGCATGGTCGCGAGCAAGCTCGCTCCTACAAGAGGAAGGGCTTTGTCAGGTGGGGCGCGGGCGGGCGCGGTGGGTGGCAA
>JBEGRA010000328.1:0-2870 GCA_041180705.1 Pseudomonadota bacterium
TGGAACTCATGGGTCTGGGGCCAGCCCCGCACTGCGCCATGCTCCTCGCGGACCTCGGTGCCGAAGTCTTGCGCTTCGAACGCCCCGAGGGCAACCCGTTTCCAAATCCCATCATCGACCGCGGCCGCCATGTCGTGACGGTGGATTTGAAAAACCCGGATGACCGCGCTTTCTGTCTCAGCACCATCGAGAAGGTCGACGTGCTGATCGAGGGCTACCGTCCAGGCGTCATGGAACGTCTGGGGCTGGGTCCGGAAGAATTGCTGAAGACCAACCCGCGCCTCATCTACACGCGCCTGACCGGTTGGGGGCAGGACGGTCCACTGGCCCTCCGCGCTGGCCATGACATCAACTACATCGCCATCGCCGGCGCCCTCGCCAGTGTCCGGCCGGTGGACGGTGTCCCGGTACCGCCCTTGAATCTGGTCGGCGACTACGGCGGCGGCTCGCTGTTTGCTGCGTTTGGCATCATGGCCGCGCTTTGGGAACGCGAACGCTCCGGCAAGGGACAGGTCATCGACGCGGCGGTAGTCGATGGAACGGCTGCCTTGATGGGGCTCGTCTCGGGCCTCGCTTCCCACGGCGGGCTGTCGCTGGCGCCGGACAAGAGTTTGATGGGCGGCGCGGCGCCGTTCTATCGCTGCTATCGCTGCGCCGACGGACGCGATTTGTCAGTAGGCGCCCTCGAGCCTCAGTTCTACCGCGAGCTCATCCAGAAATGTGGCGCCCCTGCGGATTTCCTCGAGCACCAGTTGGACACCCGGAACTGGCGTTCCCGCTCCGCTGAACTCGCCGCCATTTTCGCCACGAAGACCCGCGACGAATGGGCCGCCATCTACGCCGGCAGTGATGCCTGCGTGGCCCCCGTCCTGACGCTCGAAGAAGCTTTGGAAAATGAACACCTGAAGGCTCGCGGAACGTACATTGATGACGCCGGCGCGCAACATTGCGCACCGGCGCCGCGATTCTCGCGCACGCCTGGCAAGATTCGTCCTACGCTGGACGGGGCCGAACTCCTCCGCGATTGGGGTTTGCAGCAGTAAGCGCCCCATCGTCCCCCTACTTTCCGGAAGGCTCCAATGAACCGTTTGCAAGGAAAAATCGCCATCGTGGCCGGTGGCGCCGGGGGTATCGGCAGCGAAGTTTGCCGTCGCTTTCTGGAAGAAGGCGCAACAGTCATCTGCGCCGACCGCTCACGCTCTCGCGGCGAGGATGTGGTTCGCCAGCTTGCACAGCCCGGACGCGACATTTACTTTGGCCTGCTGGATGCCGCCTCCTCCGACAGCTGGAATGCCCTGGTGGATGCGACCGTTCAAAGCCATGGTCGTGTCGATGTGCTTGTCACAGGCTTTTATTCGGGGCCGACCGGCACCGTCGAGTCCATGGATGACGCCGGCTGGAATGCCAGCTTCTCCGCGACATCAACTGGCGTCTTCTACGGCATGCGCGCCTGCGCTGCAGCCATGACGGCCGGAGGTTCCATCGTCAACATCGCCAGCTTCGTGGCCCACGGCGGGGCCCCGGAAAACATCGGTTACTCCTCGGCAAAGGCCTCCGTGATCGCCATGAGCCGCGCTGCCGCCGCCGGCCTCGCAGAACGCGGCATTCGCGTGAACATAGTGACACCGGGCATCGTGGAAACCCGTGCCCTAGATGGCTTGACCACCGTGCTGGCGGGAGAGAAGAGCACTGCCGACCAGGTGCTGAATGCCTTCATCCGCAAGGTGCCGATGAAGCGAGTCGGCAAGCCGGTCGAGATAGCCAACGCCATCTTGTTTCTGGCCAGCGACGAAGCTTCGTACGTCACGGGCGCAGAACTCATCGTGGATGGTGGCATCCGCACCGCCTGAGAGAGCAGGCCGGGCGACTGCGGCAGCGTAGTCGCCCCCCCTGGGCGGGCTATTTCGCGCCCAGGTAATCCACCGCCACCGTCGCCAGCGCCGCCACTCCCACCTTCAGTGCCGCATCGTCCACCTTGAACAGGGGCGAATGGTTCGGCGCGGCTTCCGTCTCGCTCAGGCCGGGCGGGTTCACGCCCAGGAAGAAGAAGAAGCCCGGCACCTTTTCCTGATAGACCGCGAAGTCCTCAGCCACCAAGCCCGGAACGGCTTCCTTCACTCCATTCGCGCCCACTTCGGGGCGCCCCAAGGACGGCAACATGCGGTCCACGAGCGCGGGGGCGTTGAAGGTCACCGGCGCACCGCCGTAGACCTGCACTTCCGCCGTCAAACCCGAAGCGGCGGCGATACTGGTGGCCGTGCGTTCCAGGCGCTGCGCCATGTCCACCATCTGCGCCGGGTCGAGGCTGCGGATGGTGCCTTCCAGCACCACCTCGTCCGGGATGATGTTGCTGCGGGTGCCGCCATGGACCGAGCCCACGCTGATGAGTGCCGGGCCCTTGGTGAGGTCCACTTGCCGTGAGGGAATGAACTGCAGCGCCATGATGATTTGCGCGGCCGTGACGACCGGGTCCTTGCCGGCCCAGGGGATGGCCCCGTGGGTCTGCTTGCCCTTTACCTGAATGCGGAACATGCGCGCGCCAGCCATGGCGCCGCCACGACGATAGTCAATCTCGCCGGAGGCACGCGGCATGACGTGCAGCCCGAAGATGGCTTCCACGGGTGGATGTTCCAAAGCACCTTCCTTCACCATCAGCAGGGCACCGCCCTCTTCTCCCGGAGGCGAACCTTCTTCAGCGGGCTGAAACAGGAAAACCACCGTGCCGTGCAACTTCGCGCGCATGCCCGCCAGCACTTCGGCGGCGCCCATCAGTATGGCAGTGTGAGCATCGTGGCCGCAGGCATGCATGACACCCACTTGCTGGCCACCGAACTCGGTGCGAACCGTTGACGCGAACGGCAAACCGGCGG
>JBEGRA010000329.1:0-8095 GCA_041180705.1 Pseudomonadota bacterium
GAATCGGGCAGCCTTTCTCGATTTCGTTCGGCTCTACTACGGCGAGCGGCGGGTCCGCGAAGCGTTCGACCGGTACGTGTCGGTGGACTACCAGCAACACAACCCGAATATCGCCGACGGCCGCGAAGCCGCGGTCGCGTGGTTGCTTAAGATGACCACGGGCAGCAAGGTACGCATGGAAATCCGTCGCATCACGGTGGACGGTGACTATGCGGTCGTACACCTGCGCGCCTCGCAAGGCCCCGAAGATCCCGGCCACGTCATCATGAATCTCTTCCGACTCCGCGACGGCATCATTCAAGAGCACTGGGACGTGACCCAGGCGGTGCCGGCCACGACTGCGAGCGGGCGGCCGTTGGGTTAGGCTACGCGTTTTCGGCTTGGACTCTTGCCATGGGACACATTCTGGAGCGCTTGCCGGTGGGCGAGCGCGTGGGTATCGCGTTTTCCGGCGGCCTGGATACCAGTGCCGCCTTGCACTGGATGCGCGCCAAGGGCGCTGTTCCCTTTGCCTACACGGCGAACCTCGGGCAACCTGATGAAAGCGACTATGCGGATATTCCGCGCCGCGCCCTGAGCTACGGCGCAGAAGGCGCACGCCTCGTGGAGTGTCGACCGCAACTGGTGGCGGAGGGGCTCGCGGCGATTCAGTCCGGTGCGTTCCATGTGTCCACGGGCGGCGCCACTTACTTCAATACCACGCCGCTGGGTCGTGCCGTCACCGGCACGGTGCTGGTGGTAGCCATGCGCGAAGACGACGTCCACATCTGGGGCGATGGCTCCACCTTCAAGGGCAACGATATCGAGCGCTTTCACCGGTATGGCTTGCTGACGAACCCGTC
Organism: Pseudomonadota bacterium; assembly: GCA_041180705.1. Taxonomy (GTDB): domain Bacteria; phylum Pseudomonadota; class Gammaproteobacteria; order Steroidobacterales; family Steroidobacteraceae; genus CAIOHZ01. The sequence continues at coordinate 843 of JBEGRA010000329.1, forward strand.
TCTGCGCATCTACAAGCCCTGGCTGGATCAGGCCTTCATCGATGAACTCGGTGGCCGCAAGGAGATGTCCGAGTACATGCGTGCTGCCGGGCTCGACTACCGGATGAGCGTGGAGAAGGCCTATTCGACGGACTCGAACCTGCTCGGTGCCACGCACGAGGCCAAGGATCTGGAGTTCCTGAACCACGGCATTCGTATCGTCGAGCCCATCATGGGCGTGGCGTTCTGGCTTGATGACGTGGTGGTGAAGCCGGAGACTGTCAGCGTTCGCTTCGAAGAGGGCATGCCGGTGGCCTTGAACGGCCGCGAGTTCACGGACGCAGTGGCCTTGTTCACTGAAGCCAATGCCATCGGCGGTCGCCATGGGCTTGGCATGTCCGACCAGATCGAGAACCGCATCATCGAGGCCAAGAGCCGCGGCATTTACGAAGCGCCGGGCATGGCGCTACTGCATATCGCCTACGAGCGTCTGCTGACGGGCATTCACAACGAAGACACCATCGAGCAGTACCGCACCAACGGTCGGCGCCTCGGCAAGCTGCTTTATCAAGGACGCTGGTTCGACCCGCAGGCCCTGATGCTGCGCGAGACGGCGCAGCGTTGGGTGGCCTCGGCCATCACCGGGGAAGTGACGCTCGAACTGCGCCGCGGCAACGATTACTCGCTGCTCGATACGGTGAGCCCGAATCTCACTTATCACCCCGAACGTCTGACGATGGAGAAGGGGGAGTCGGCGTTCACGCCTCGCGACCGCATCGGTCAACTCACCATGCGCACACTCGACATAGCGGATACCCGCGACAAACTGCGCGAGTACGGGCGCGTGGGGCTGCTGGCCGGCCCGCAAGTGAGCGGGGCAGCGGGCTTGCTGGACGCGCCTGGCGTATTGCCTTCGGACTAGACCAGCGGGCGCATCGCCTCGATGACGTCGTTCGGACGTTCCGCCATCAGCATGTGACCGGCGCCGCGGCACACCACCAGACGTGAACCGGCAATCGCTGCGCCGAGCTGCCGTGCGCTCTTCAGAGGGGTCATCTGGTCGAATTCGCCGGCCACTAGAGTCGTGGGTGCGGTGACCTTCGCAGCGGCCTCCAGGGCAGTGCGGTAGGCGTTGCACGCCGCCAAGTCGTTGTGCAGGACGCCTGGCCCCGCCTTCTCGAGGATGGCATTGCCGAGGCCGGTCATCCAGCTGCCCGGCACCAGGCTGCCACCGATGCCGGCGCGTTGCCCATGGCCCCACAGGTTCACCATGTCGATGGCGTCGTGATGGTTGGCAGCGGCGGCAGTGAGCATGTCGGGGTGGACTGGCATGGCCGCGGCAGTGCCGATGAGCAGCAGCGCTTCCGTCCGTTCCGGAGCCTGTGCGGCGGCTTCCAGTGCCACCAGCGAACCCATCGAGTGCCCGATGAGGGCCGCTTGTGAGGCGCCGACCGCATCCAGCAGGCGGAGCACCCAGGCGCCCATGGCCTGAATGTCGGGAAGCGGCGCGCCCGCGGACTGGCCGTGCCCCGGCAAGTCCACCGAGAGCACGTTGCGGTGGCGGAAGGCCAACCAGCGGCTCTGGGCGGCCCAGACAGTGTGGTTCAAGCCGGCCCCGTGAACGAACACCACCCACTTCTGGCCAGGGACGTGGGCATGGCCACCATTCGAGACATAGGCCTTGTGGCCGTCGACCGTGAATTCCATGGCCATTCCCCTAGAGCTTCTGCGAGGCCCGCAGGGCCTGGTCCATGTCGCGGAGCAGATCCTCTGCCGACTCGATGCCCACCGAGAGACGAATCATGTCTTCGCTGATGCCCGCCGCTACCAGTTGTTCGGCGTTCATCTGCTGGTGGGTGGTGCTGGCCGGGTGGATGACCAACGTCTTGGCATCGCCCACGTTGGCCAGGTGGCTGCAGAGCTTCACGGTGGAGATGAACTTGCCACCGGCGGCGCGGCCACCCTTCACGCCGAAAGCCACCATGGAACCGGCACCGCGAGGCAGCAGGCGCTCCGCCAGGGCATGGTCCGGGTGATGCGGCAGGCTCGGATGAGTCACCCAGGCGACGGCCTTGTGGTTGGTGAGGAACTCGAGCACGGCCTTCGTGTTCGCAATGTGGCGGTCCATGCGCAGGCCCAGCGTTTCCGCGCCTTGCAGCAGGTAGAAGGCGTTCTGCGGTGCCAGGCAAACGCCGAACTGGCGGAGCCCTTCCGTGCGCAGGCGGCTGAGATAGGCCGCCGGGCCGAACTGTTCCGTGAACACGATGCCGTGATAGGCACCGCCGGGTTCGCTCAGCATGGGGTACTTGCCCGAGGCTGCCCAGTCGAAGCGACCGCTGTCGATGACGGCGCCCCCAATGGCGACGCCATGCCCACCGATCCACTTGGTGAGCGAGTGCATCACGAGGTCCGCGCCGTGGTCGAAGGGGCGACACAGGTAGGGCGTGGTGAAGGTGCTGTCGATGAGCAGCGGAACGCCGGCACCATGGGCGATGTCCGCGAGCGCGGCGATATCCAGAACTTCGAGACCCGGGTTGCCGATGGTCTCGCCGATGACCAAGCGTGTGTTCGGCTGCAGCGCGGCGCGGAAGCCGTCGAGGTCACGCGGCTTCACGAACGTGGTCTTGATGCCGAAGCGGGGCAGGGTTTGCGCCAGCAGGCTGACAGTGCCACCGTACAGCGAAGCCGAGGCAACGATGTGGTCCCCGGCGCTGACAATATTCGCGATGGCGACATGCATGGCCGCCATGCCGCTGGCCGTGCAGACCGCACCGATACCACCTTCGAGTGCCGCCAGACGCTCTTCCAGCACGGCAACGGTGGGGTTCTGGATACGGCTGTAGACATAGCCCGGGCGTTCGAGGTTGAACAGGGCGGCGGCCTGGTCCGTGTCCTCGAAGACGTAGGAGCTCGTCTGGTAGATCGGCACGGCGCGCGCGCCGAACACGGGGTCCGGGTGGTGCCCGGCATGGAGGCTCAGGGTTTCGAAACCCGGCGGAGTGGGCGCGGCCATCGGCAGTTCCTCGTCTTCTTGGGCTGGCGCGATGCCGGAAGAGGCAAGCGACCAGTGGCCCGGAAGGCTAACACAGCAGATGCGCAGCACCCCTCGGGGAAAGCCGGGGTTGAGAATTTTTCAGGGGCACTTTCGTCTGACGACCGCTTGAAGCACCGCGTTCAGGCTGCCATGGCCTCCGCTGCAATGGCGAAGGAACGCAGACGCGCCTGGTGGTCGAAAATCATTCCGCCCAGCATCAGTTCGTCGGCGCCGGTGCGCACGATGAACTGGTGGATGGCTTCCCGCACTTCCGCCGGACTGCCGATGGCCGAGCACGAAAGTACCTGATCGAGCATGGTGCGCTCGGCGGGCCCGAGTCGTTCCTTGAAGCCCGCCACTGGCGGCGGCAACTGGCCGGGACTGCCAATTCGCAGGTTCACGAAAGCCTGTTGCGCCGAGGTGGCGATGAACTCCGCTTCTTCGCGCGTCGGAGCGGCGAATACATTCATGGCGAGCATGACGTACGGCTTGGCGAGACGCGGTGAGGCACGGAACTGGCTGCGGTAGATGGCGATGGCATCCATCATTTGCGCTGGCGCAAAGTGCGAGGCGAAAGCGAACGGCAGGCCGAACGCGGCAGCTACCTGTGCACCATAGAGGCTACTACCCAGGATCCACAGTGGCACTTCGAGGCCGGTACCCGGCACTGCCTTCACGGGAGTGCGCGGTGCGGGGCTGAAGTATTCGGCAAGTTCCTGAACGTCTCGCGGAAATTCATCGGCATCGGTTGCCAGATGGCGACGCAGGGCGCGGGCGGTGAGTTGATCCGAGCCGGGTGCCCGCCCCAGCCCCAGGTCGATGCGTCCAGGAAAGAGCGAGGCGAGCGTGCCGAACTGCTCGGCGATGACGAGAGGCGAGTGGTTCGGCAGCATGATGCCGCCGGAACCGACGCGGATGGTGCGGGTGCCAGCGGCCACATGCCCGATGACCACCGCCGTGGCGGCACTGGCGATGCCGGGCATGCCATGGTGTTCCGCCAGCCAGTAACGTCGGTAGCCGAGCGCTTCCGCCTGCTGCGCCAGTTCCAGTGTGTTGCGGAAGGTGACGCCGGCATTGCTGCCTTGCGTGATGGGGCATAAATCTAGAACGGAGATAGGCGGCGACTTCATGCCCCGATGATACCTTTTCGTGGGCGGGCGAACTGAAGGCCTGAACCTGAAACTCGAAGATTACGTCAGCGTAGTCAGGAGAGATTCATGAAGACCCACCTCGTGCTCGTTGCCGACAGGGCGCACTCGCGCGTTTACCGTGTTCGGGCGCAGAACGGCGGTCCGGAGTTGCTGGCGGAAATCGAGAATCCGGCGGGGCACGGGCACGACCGCGATTATGCGAGTTCGCGTCCGGGCCGAGTGGTGGGGGGTGGCGGCACGCGTCACGCCTTCGAGGATCACGAAACGCTGCGTGAACACGAGACGGTGGCTTACGTACACCGGGTGGCGGCACTGCTGGAAAGTGCCCGGGCCGGTGAACCGGGTGCCCATGTCATCATCGCGGCCGCGCCCCCCATGCTCGGGTTACTGCGGCAGCATGTTTACCTGCCGCGGCAACCGGAGGTGCTGGAGTGGCCGCACAACCTGAGCGCACTACCGACACATATGCTGGAAGAGAGGCTGCGCGAGCTTTGCCTGCAGCACTAGAGTTCGGCTGACGTCGGCTCAGTCCTTCAGGAAAAGATTCACCACGTCGGCCACGGCGCGCGGGTCTTCCCAGTACGGGTTGTGCCCGAGATTCGGGAATATCTTCACTTGCGCCTGTGGCAGGCCCTTGATGAGCGAGCAGCGTTCCTTTTCGCCCATCAAGTTATCCAGAGCGCCGAACACCAGCAGTGTGGGGGCCTGGATGCGCGGCAGCATGGTTTGCAGGTCCCGGTTGCCCAACCCCTGCTCAAGGATGGTCAGCCACACATGCACCGGCATGCCGGCGGCATCATTGCGCATGCGGCGCAGGAAGTCTTCGTCTACCGGCGCGGTGGACGTGTACCAGTCGATCATGAACTTCGAGTTCGGATCGATGGGGTCCTTCAACTGCACTATCGCCGAACGGAAGTCGAAGGCCGCTTCGCCGCCACCACTGGCGGTGCAGTCCGGGCGACTGCCGCCGGTGGAGGACTGGAGGATGAGACGGCGCGTGTATTGCGGCGAGAACTCGGCGAAGGCCTGAGCGATGATGCTGCCGAGCGAAGTGCCGTAGATATCCGCCCGCTCGATCTTCAGCGCGTCCAGCAGCAACCGCAGGTCGTAGGCGAACGTGAACCGGTCGTAGCAGCAGTCGGGCTTCGAAGTCTTGCCATGTCCGCGCAGGTCCGGGATGACATACCGTTTGCTGGTGTCCAGATAGGGCAGCAGTTGCACCCAGCCACGTCCATTGCTGGTGTAGCCATGGATGAGCAGCACTACCGGTGCATTGCGAGGGCCGACATCCCAGTAGGCCATGCGGATGCCGTTGGGTAGCTCCGCGTACTGTCGCCCAGCATCGAAGGTGTCGAGATCGATTTTCGCGGGCGCGACGGCCCCGGGCCTGGCGGTCGCTGCGGAAGCAGTGGAGGCCTTCCCGGCAGGGGCCACTGACGAAAGGAACAGTGCTGCGCAGGCGGTAGCCAGGAATTTCGTCGAAGGTCGGGTCATGGCGGTTTCCATGGAGGGATACCCGCCATGTATACCGCATCAGCCGCCTTGATTGCCACGCGGCGGCAGTTTCAGGGAGAGCACCATGGTGGTCGCAAGGATGACCACGGTAGCCGTCAGCGACCAAGCCACTGGAACCTTCCAGAGGTCGATGAGGAGCATCTTCACGCCGATGAGGCAGAGCACCAGCGCCAGACCGTAAGGCAGCAGGTGGAAGCGCTCCTGCATGCCCGCCAGCAGGAAGTACATGGCACGCAGGCCCAGAATGGCGAAAACATTCGAGGTGAGGACGATGAACGGGTCGGTCGTGATGGCGAAGATGGCGGGGATGGAGTCGACGGCGAAGACGATATCCACGATGCCGATGAGCAGGATGACCAGCAGCAGTGGCGTGGCCATCCTTTCGCCATCGTGGTGGGTGAAGAAGCGTTCACCATCGAAGTGCGGCGCGACCTTCATGTGGCGCCGCAACCAGCGCAGCGCCGGGTTCGCGCCGAGGTCTGGTTGATGGCCCGCCGAGATCCACATCTTGATCCCGGTCAACAGCAGGAAGGCCCCGAACACGTAGAGCAGCCAGTGGAACTTCACCAGGAGCCAGGCACCGACCAGAATCATGATGGCGCGCAAGACGAGCGCCCCCAGAATGCCCCACATCAGGACACGCTTCTGGAACTCCACAGGAACGGCGAAGTAAGAAAAAACCATGAGGAACACGAAGATGTTGTCGACGGCGAGCGCTTTCTCGACCAGATAGCCGGTGACGAACTCCAGTGTCCGAACTTGGGCTTCCGGGTTTCCGGTGGTGCCTCCCAGGTACCACCAGAGCCACACTGCGAAGACCGCCGACACGCCCACCCAGACCAGTGACCAGATACCGGCCTCGCGCATCGTGACCTTGTGCGCGCCTTGCTTCTCCATTGCCACGAAGTCGACGACGAGGGCGCCGAGAACGAACAGCGTGAACAGGAACCAAAGCAGGGGGGTGCCGATGGTGGTCATTCGCAACTTCCGGAAAGAGACATCGCCTTTGACCGCCGATTGGCGCCCAGTTCCCTCTGGGCGGGGAAATTTCTTGTACTGGACGTCATGGGGTCAGTCCGTTCGTACCGTCAACTTCAAACGCCCGGCATCGCCGTTGACTTCGTAAGAAACCGCGGCAGCCATGTGGCGGATGATCTGCATGGCGAAGTCGTCTTCGCCGCCGCGCTCCAGCGGGTTTCCCTCGGCGGCCGGCGCCTCCCAGCCCAATTCCACGGCACTGGTCTTCTCTGAGTAGTCGACGGTGAGCGTGGCACCCGTCGCCCCGAGGTGGGGCAGTTCCAGTTGGACCAGTTCTTCCACCAGCAGCAGCAGGTTGTGGCGAAGCTTTGCCGACAGCGCCTGCTTTTCAGCGAAGGACTCGATCTCGCCGTTCATGGCGTAGAAGTCGAAGTCGCGGCTGGCGATGCGGTGGGTGTAGCGCCGGATACGCTGGATGAAGGCGCGCGTGCGTTCCCGTTGCGGTGCACCGAAGATTTGCTCCGGGGGGCCTTCCTCGTAGATGGTGCCTTCGTCCATGTAGAACACGCGGTTCGAGACGTCGCGGGCGAAGTCCA
>JBEGRA010000330.1:0-7412 GCA_041180705.1 Pseudomonadota bacterium
TGCAAGGCGAAGTGCAGCACGCCGAGCGTGGCGGTGGCGTAGGCGAGGCGATGCAGTTTCTGCCAGCGTCTGCCCAGCTTGCGCATGGCCCACGCGGTCGAGGTTGTCGCCAGTGGCAGCAACAGCACCACGGCCGCGAACCCCACCGTGATGTAGGGCCGCTTCCCCAGGTCCTTCAGGATCTCGCTCCAGGCAAGTTGTCGGTCCAGCACCAGATAGACCGTGAAATGCAGCACGGCATAGGCGAAGGCCCACAGGCCGAGTGGCCTGCGCAAGCGCAGCAGCGGTGCTTGCTTCAACCAGTGGCGCAGCGGCGTAACCGCAAGCCCTGCCACGAGCAGCGTGAGCGCCCACCAGCCCAGTTCACGCAGAAGGGTTTCCACGGGGTCGGCGCCGAGAGTCTGCCCCGCGATGCCGAAGGCACCCACCATCAGCAACGCCAGTGGCACCAGCAATGCTGCATGGAGCGCGTAGCGCAGCGCATCCCAGCGCGTCAGCATGATGTCGCGAGCAAGCTCGCTCCCACAGGCGGTAGGGTAGTCGCGAGCAAGCTCGCTCCCACAAGTCGACGACGCATCAGTACCATTTCTTGAGGTCCAGGCCGCGGTAGAGGCCAGCCACCTGCGCCGCGTAGCCGTTGAAGGGCTGCGTGTCGATCTTCGGGGCGAACAGGCCGCCGCCGCTGCCGATGCGGCGCTCGCGCGCTTGGCTCCAACGCGGGTGGTCCACTTCCGGATTCACGTTGGCGAAGAAGCCGTACTCGTCCGGCGCCGCCTTGTTCCAGGCCGTCGCGGGCGCTTTTTCAGTGAAGCGGATACGCACGATGCTCTTGATGTTCTTGAAGCCGTACTTCCAGGGAACCACGAGGCGCAGCGGTGCGCCGTTCTGGTTCGGGAGCACTTCGCCGTAGAGGCCCACGGCGAGGATGGCGAGCGGATGCATGGCTTCATCCAAGCGCAGCCCCTCGCGATACGGCCAGTCCAGCACGGCGCGGCGTTGGCCGGGCATTTGCTCGGGATCCATGAGCGTCGTGAATTCCACGAACTTCGCGCGTGAATTCGGCGCGAAGCGCTTCAGCAGGTCGCCCAACGGGAAACCGACCCAAGGGATGACCATGGACCAGGCTTCGACGCAGCGGAAGCGGTAGATGCGGTCTTCCAGCGCATGGGGCTTGATGAGCGTGTCGAGGTCGTAGGTGCCGGGCTTGTCGCATTCGCCGTCGATGGTCACCTTCCATGGGCGCGGCTTCAGCGTGTGGGCGTTGGCGGCCGGGTCGGACTTGTCCAGACCGAACTCGTAGAAGTTGTTGTAGCCGGTGATATCCGCGTAGCTGTTGGGGGCTTCGCGGGTGCTGTAGAGCGAGGGGCGTGTGACGAGTTTGGCCCGCCCGGAAGATCCTGCCGGGACTGCGGCCGCCGCGGAGCCCAGCAATCCGAAAGCGCTGCCACCGATGGCTAACTGCCCCGCCCCGAGTCCCAGCGCCTTCAGTACTGCGCGGCGCTCGTCATGAACGGCGCGGGGCGTGATTTCACTGGGGAGGATATCGACGGGTCGACGACTGCGCATGACGGGCTTCCTGCGAGGAGTGCCCTGCATTTTACTCTGCGGAGGTACGCCCGGGTCAGGGCCATTCGTCCGTCGGAATGCCCAGCGCTTCGGCCCGGCGTCGAGCCCCGGCGTTGCCGTTCACGAGCAGGGGCTTCTCCACCAGGCGCAGATGAGGGAGGTCGCCGGTGGTGTTGCCGTAAGCGGCAAACACCAGCCCCGGAAAGCGTTCCCGCAGGGACCGCAGGACGACGGCTTTTTCCTCGCCCTGCCGATTGGCGGTGGTCAGGTGCCCGTCCAAACGCCCATCCACTTGCCAGCGAACGCCGGTGCAGATGGTCTCGTTCACGCGCAACAGGGAGCCGATGCGCGGCACGTAGGCGTCCACGCTGGCGGACAGCAGGATGACGTGGTCGCCATTGGCTTGGTGGGCGCGAAGGGTGGCCACGGCCCCCGGGCGCAGTTGGGAGGACACGACGTGCTGCACGTGTTCGGCAGACCAGCGGTCCAGCACGGCACTGTCTACGCCGCCGGCAAAGGCGCGCAGCAGCCAGGATTTCAGGCGTCCGCGGTCACGGATGCCACAGAGAACGGCGACGCCGATGGGCAGGAACGCGAGCAGACGCCACCAGCGCGCCGGATGGCGCGCGACGAACCCCAGCAGCCAGGGAACGAAGGTGTCGCGGTAGGTGAGGGTGCCGTCGAGGTCGAACACCGCGACGGCAGGAGGAGTGCCGGCTGCCCGGGAGCCCGCAGGTTCCACGGACTCCAGGGAGCCGGACATGGCGGTCAGGCCGCCTTGGCGATCTGGCGCAGCACGTAGTGCAGGATGCCGCCGTGCTGGTAGTACTCCAGCTCCTTCGGCGTATCGATGCGGACGCGCGCGGTGAACTCCGTCACCTTGCCGTCTTCGCCCTTCGCGACGACCTGCACGGTCTTCGCTGCGCCCTGGTTCAGGCCGACGATCTCGAACACTTCGCGACCGGAGAGGCCGAGCGACTGCGCGTTCTGGCCGTCGACGAACTGCAGCGGCAGCACACCCATGCCGATGAGGTTCGAACGGTGGATGCGTTCGAAGCTCTCCGCCACCACGGCCTTCACGCCCAGCAGCATCGTGCCCTTCGCGGCCCAGTCACGGGAAGAACCCGTGCCGTATTCCTTGCCCGCGAGGATGACGAGCGGAGTGCCTTCTGCCTGGTACTTCTCGGCGGCGTCGAAGATGGACATCTGCTCGCCCGAGGGGATGTGCACCGAGACGCCACCTTCCGTGCCCGGCACCAGGAGGTTGCGCAGGCGGATGTTGGCGAAAGTGCCGCGCATCATCACCTCGAGGTTGCCGCGACGGGCACCGTACGAGTTGAAGTCCGCCGGGGCGACGCCCAGCGACTGCAGGTAGCGAGCGGCCGGCGAAGACTTCGAGATGTTGCCGGCAGGCGAGATGTGGTCGGTGGTGACCGAGTCGCCAAGAACGGCGAGCGCACGGGCGCCCTTGATTTCCGCGACGGCCTTCGGCGTCATCGTCATGCCGTCGAAGTAGGGCGGGTTGCGCACGTAGGTGCTCTTGTCGTCCCAGGCGTAGCTGTTGCCTTCGGCCACGGCGATGGCGTTCCAGGCGGCGTCGCCGGCGAACACGCTCGAGTAGCTCTTCTTGAACATGGCGGAGTCGACGCAGCCGGCGACGGCGGCAGCCACTTCTTCGGGGCTCGGCCAGATGTCCTTCAGGTACACCGGCTGGCCATCGCTGCCCGTGCCGACCGGCTCGGTGGTGATGTCCTTGTCGAGCGTGCCCGCCAGCGCATAGGCGACGACGAGCGGCGGCGAAGCGAGGAAGTTCATCTTCACTTCGGCGTGCACGCGGCCTTCGAAGTTGCGGTTGCCCGACAGCACGGAGGTGGCGACGACGTCACCGGCCTTCACGGCATCCGAGATTTCCGGCTTCAGCGGACCGCTGTTGCCGATGCAGGTGGTGCAGCCGTAGCCGACGGTGTAGAAACCCACCTTCTCCAGTTCCGTCAGCAAACCGGCCTTGGTGAGGTAGTCCGTTACCACGCGCGAGCCGGGGGCCAGGCTGGTCTTCACCCAGGGCTGAGCCTTGAGGCCCTTCGCGGCAGCCTTCTTGGCCAGCAGGCCAGCGGCCACCAGCACGTTCGGGTTGGAGGTGTTGGTGCAGCTGGTGATGGCGGCGATGAGCACCGCGCCATCCTTCACTTCGAAGCTGGCGCCGTCGACGGTCGCCGTGCCGCTGCCCGTCGCAGACGGGTTCTTCTGGGTGCGCTCGGCGGCCATCTTTTCCAGCGCCGAACGGTAGACGTTCTTGGCGTTGGTCAGCAGGACGCGGTCCTGCGGACGCTTCGGGCCGGCCAGCGAAGGCACCACGGTGCCGAGGTCGAGTTCCAGAACGTCCGTGTAGTCCGCCGCGGCAGCGCCGTCGACGCGCCACAGGCCCTGGTGCTTGGCATAGGCCTCGACGAGATCGATCTGCTCCTGGCTGCGACCAGTGAGGGCGAGGTACTTCAGCGTCTCTTCGTCGATGGGGAAGATGCCGCAGGTGCTGCCGAACTCCGGCGCCATGTTGGCGATGGTGGAGCGGTCCGCCAGGGGCAGGCCCTTCAGGCCGTCACCGAAGAACTCGACGAACTTGTCGACCACACCCTTCTTGCGGAGCATCTCGGTGATGGTCAGCACGAGGTCCGTGGCGGTGGTGCCGGCGGGCAGGGTGCCCTTCAGACGGAAGCCGATGACGTGCGGGATGAGCATGGTGACGGGCTGGCCGAGCATGGCCGCTTCCGCCTCGATGCCGCCCACGCCCCAGCCCAGCACGCCCAGGCCGTTCACCATGGTGGTGTGCGAGTCGGTGCCGACGAGCGTGTCCGGGTACGCGTTGCCGTTGCCGTCCGCGAAGACCACGCGGGCAAGGTGCTCGACGTTCACCTGGTGGACGATGCCCGTGTTCGGGGGCACGACCTTGAAGTTGTTGAAGGCCGTCTGGCCCCAACGCAGGAATGCATAGCGCTCGCCGTTGCGCTCGTATTCGATGTTCACGTTGTCGGCGAGCGAATGCGCGCTGCCGTAGGCGTCCACCTGCACCGAGTGGTCGATGACCAGCTCGGCCGGGGCCAGCGGATTCACGCGGGTGGCGTCGCCACCGAGCTTCACGACGGCATCGCGCATGGCGGCGAGGTCCACGACGCAAGGTACGCCGGTGAAGTCCTGCATGATGACGCGGGCGGGCGTGAAGGCGATTTCGTGGGAGGGTGCGGCCTTCGCGTCCCAATCGAGCAGGGCTTCGACGTCCGCGTTGGTGACGTTGACGCCGTCCTGGAAGCGGAGGAGGTTCTCGAGAAGAATCTTCAGGGAGAAGGGCAGGCGGGCCAGCTTGTCGGCCGGCAGGCCCTGCAGGCTGTGGATGGTGTAGTCCTTCGCGCCGACCTTCAGTGTGGTGCGCGAGTTCGAAGTTTCCGACATGAGACCTCCGCGGCATTGGGCTCGCCGCCGGGGCCAACCCCGGCCAGCCAAGCCCGGGAATTATAGCCGCTTTTTGCAGTGCAGTGGATGGTGGTGCGGGTCGCCTTGCCGCTGCGGCAGGCGCGAGAGCGCCGGCGACCGCCAGCTGTCAGCCCAGACGCCTGACAACGCCACCGCCGAGGCAGCGCTCGCCCTGGTAGAACACCGCCCACTGGCCCGGGGTAACGGCGCGGAGTGGCTCCGGCAGTTGCACTTCGACGGCGTCGGGGGTGGCCGACAAGGAGCAAGGCACGTCCTGTGCACGATGGCGAATGCGCACCGTGGTCGGAGCTTTCAAGTCGGGGGCCGGGCCGATCCAGCGCGGCAGGTCGCATTGGAAACCATTGACCAGCAGGGCGGGGTGGTCGTGCCCTTGCACTACCACCAGCGCGTTGCGGACGACGTCCTTTCGCGCCACGAACCAAGCCCCCTCGGGGGCATCACGCCGACCGCCCAGCCCGAGGCCGTGCCGCTGGCCGAGGGTGTAGAAGGCCACACCCCGATGTTCGCCGAGCACGCTGCCGGTTTCGTCTTCGATGGGGCCGGGCTTGCCCGGCAGATAGCGGGCGAGGAAGTCCTGAAAGGGCCTTTCGCCGATGAAGCAGATACCGGTGCTGTCCTTGCGGGCATGAACCGGCAGGCCCGCCTGACGCGCCAGGGCGCGCACTTCGGGCTTGTGCAGGTCGCCCAGCGGAAACAGCGTCTGGTGGAGCCGCGCGCCGGGAACGTCGCAGAGGAAGTAGGTCTGGTCCTTGTCCGCGTCGCGGGCACGCAGCAGCAGGCCGTCGCGAGTGGCTGCGTAGTGGCCGGTGGCGACGAGGTCGGCGCCCAGACGCAGCGCGTGGTCGAAGCAGGAGCCGAACTTCACTTCACGGTTGCACAGCACATCCGGGTTCGGCGTGAAGCCCGCGGCGTGGTCGGCAATGAACTGGGCGAACACGCGGTCGCGATATTCGGCGCTGAAATTCACGCGGTGCAGCGGGATGCGCAGTTCGTCCGCCACCCGCTGGGCGTCCTGCAGGTCCGCGGCGGCCGTGCAGTAGCCGTCGTCGTCCTCCCAGTTGGTCATGTGGAAGCCTTCCACACGGTAGCCTGCCTCGAGCAGGCGCCAGGCAGAGACGGCGGAATCCACGCCTCCGGAGAGGCCGACCAGAACGAGCGGAGAGGGCATCCCGGCATTCTACGGGAGGTGCTGCTCCGGAACGCGGTTAGCCTGGTGGCGACTTCCTGACAAAGGCTTCCGCGTCAGGGTGCCCAACCGTCCCAGGGCGAAGGCATGGCGTAGGGCACCGTGATGAAGTTCGCCTCGATCTGCTGGATGCCGCCGTCCTTCAGCTTGAAGGCTTCGAACAGGTAGAAGCTGTGCGGGCGGTTGATGGGCGATTTCACGGTAGTCCCGTCCGTCAACTGGTACGTCGCCAGACGGCCCGAATGGTCGATGAAGCCTGCGGCCAGAACCACGCCGCGTTCCTCGTCGACCAACGGGAAACGACGGTCACGCAGGCGGTCGTCGTAGCGGTAGTTGCCCATGCGGAACTGCTCTTCGCAGCCGAACTTTGCTACCGGCACAACAGCGAAGTTCGGATTGTGCGTGGTCTGCACGCCGTTTTCGACGCGGTTGCAGTCCGGATGAAATTTCGTGAAGAGCGTGCCGTCGTTCAGTTGCAGCGTGTCGAAATAGCCATTCGCCAACGCCACCATGCGCGCGCGCGGCAGGCGCTGCACGGCGGGCAGCAGTTCGTTCATCACCGGTTTGTCTTCGAACTTCTGGCCCTCGAAGCGGATGCCGGAGTCGCTCTGGCGAACCACCAGCGTTTCCGCCTCGGTCACCTTGCCATCCACCACGCGCAGGCGCAGGGTCATAGCGGAGGTCTCGCGGGTTTCCGTCACGGTGGTGAACAGGGCAACCTGCCCGGTCACGGGGTCCGCGAAGCGCAGGTCGTAGGGCCCGAGCCCGGTGATGGTTCCCCACAGGCCGTCGCCCACCATGAGGGCCACGTTGTTTTCTGTGTTGCGCACCATCGGTGCCCACTTCACGCGCAGTGGGTCGCGCGCCTTCAAGGCGGCAAGGTAGTTGTCCAGCACGGCGTACAACTGCGCACGGTTCGTCGCCGGGAGCGCGGCGTTCTGGTGGGGCTGGGGCAGCCATTGCGCTTCCGCGTTTGCCGCAGTGCTTGCAGGCGCCATCGAGACCGTGACGATGGCGCAGAGGCCGACGGCAATCTGCCGGAAAGAGCGGCTGGTAGGCATGGCGGGCACCGGGGGCTGAGGACTTTCTCTCACGATAGCGCGAAGGGACCGTAGGCATCGACCGTCAGCGAGCCGCAGATAGCCCTGCGGCGCAAAGCGTCAACGGCGCCCGC
>JBEGRA010000331.1:0-5150 GCA_041180705.1 Pseudomonadota bacterium
AAGACGCCCCGCCGGCTGAGCCTTGCCGTGGCCGCGGCGGAGGCCAACACGCCCAGCCCACCCAGCGCCAGCACCAGCGCCGTCAATCCGGGCGTGCCGTCCAAAAAATGGCTCACGCCCCAGGCCACCGTGCTGCCGATGCCAAGCTGAATGACCCCCAGCAGTGCCGACCCGCGCCCGATGAGGGCCGGGGCGATGGCGAGCGTCACCGCTTGCACCTGCGGTTGCACCAGGCCCCAACCCACGGTGAGCAAAGTCATGGGCAGCACGAACACGAACGGCGATTGCGGCACGAAGGCCACACAAAGCAGCCACTGCAGTGCGCCGCCCAACGCGAACAGCGCCGCACCCCGCTGCAGAACGCGCCCGGAGATTCCCTTCACCAGCCACAGGCTGAGGACGCTGCCCAGCGGAAAACCGGCCAGCGACAGCGTCACCCAAAGCCCCAACTGCGCAGGCGCGATGCCGAAGGTTTGCTTCAGCACGAAGGGCCCGGTGGACATGAACACGACAATCGCCGAGTAGCCGCAGGCGATGGTGGCCAGCGCCGCCATGCGCTCCTTCGCCGCCAGAATCTCCCGCAGCGCAGCGACCAGTCTTGCCGGTTGCAGCGCGGCCGGGTCCCGCTGTGGCAGCGTTTCGCGGTAGAGCAGCGCCACCACGACCCACACCACCACGCCGTAGGCCACGAAGAAATAGAACGGCCCGGGCCAGCCGTAGGAGGCGAGCAACGAAGAAGCCAGCGCCGGCGCAAAGAGCGGTACCACCGCCATGCCCAGCCCCAGCAGACTGAATGCCCGCGCTGCTTTCGATGGCGGCAGCACATCGCGGACGATGGCGCGCGCCAGCACCGGCCCCGCTGCCGCACCGACGGACTGCACCACGCGCCAGGCGATGAGCGCGTCGAGCGTGGTGGACTGCGCGGCGCAGGCAGCTCCCAGCACGTAGAGCCCGAAGCCCACGAGCAACACGGGGCGGCGCCCATAGCGGTCCGCATACATGCCCATCACAGCCTGCGACAGAGCGAACGCCGCCAGCGCCAGCGAAAACACCAACTGCACGCGCGGCAACGGCGCGTCGAAGGCTTCGCGCAGCGCCGGCATGACGGGCAGCATGGGGTCCGTGAGCAGCGGCAGACTCCAGCTGCACAGGCAGACCAGCAGTACCCCTACCTTCGAGAGGCGTTCGTCCTGCGTCATCGCGGGAAATCCGGGTCCGGGTCGCCGGCCACCGCCAAACGGTTGCGGCCTGCAGCCTTCGCCCGGTACAGCGCCGCGTCCGCCTCCGCCAGCAAGCGTTCCGCGAGCGCCTTGTAGTCCGCATCGGCGCGCGTGGGCTGCGCCGCGGCCAACCCGATGGACAAGGTCACGTCGAGCGTGCGCCCGGTGGCGAACTCCACGGGGGCAGCCATGGCAGCCTGAATACGCTGCACCAGCACACGGGCCGAGGGCGCATCGGTATCCGGCAGCAGCAGCGCCAGTTCGTCGCCACCGAAGCGCGCCGCCACGTCGCTGACGCGGATGAGGCTTTCGATACGCGCCGTCACTTCGCGCAGCACTTCATCGCCCACCAAGTGGCCATAGGTGTCGTTGATGCCTTTGAAGTGATCGAGGTCGATCATGAGACAGCTGAGGCTGCCGCCGCGACGCTGCGCCCGCGCCAATTCCTCGCGCAGGCGCGAGTTCAAATAACGCCGCGTGTGCCAACCGGTGAGGTAATCGGACAAACCACTCTTCAACACGCGCGCGCGGTTGCAGGCGTTTTCCAGACACACCGACGCCACGGCCGCCAGATGCGACAGGAAGTCGCTGGCCAACTGGTGCGTGAAGCGGTCCGGTGTACGGCTCGCGAAATTCAACGTGCCGGTGGAACGGTCGCCGCGCCGCAGTGGCATGAGCGCCAGGCTCTGCAGTCCGTCTTTGCCCGGAAAGAGCAACTGATGGTCTGGCCGCACGAAGCGCCCGAGCCAGGGCCGCTGCAACGCCGGCAACTGCGGCGCCAGCCCCGCCAGCGTGTCCACGAACAGCACGCCGGGCATCTCGCCCGGGTGGTCACCGTTGCCGATGAGCAGGTGGCGCACTTCGTGGTGCGGGTCTTCGATGATGAGCGTCACGGCATCCAGCGAATACGCGGCCTGCAGCCCCGCCGTGGCACGCCGCAGGAAATCGGGCAAGGAAGCCGCGCGCAGCAGTTCCAGCTCCTGCTGCTGCACGCGCTGCATGGCCTTCTGGTTCTGCTTGGCTTCGGCCAGAAAATGCTGGAGCTGCGCCTGGACGGTTTCCAGGCGCTGCTGCAGGGCCGCTTCCTGTTCCGTCACGGCCGCGGCACGCCCGGCGCGCCGAGCCGGCTTTCAAGGTAAGCGCGGCCGTCTTCCATCAGCGCCGTGAAGCCGGTGAGGTCCGCGGCCGAAACGCTCGCGCGCAAGGCCTCCACCGCTTCTGCCAGCGCCGCCAGGCTCTGCGAGCCATAGGCATTCGCGGCCTGGATTTCGTAGTAGAGGGCCGGGTCTTCTGCGGCCACGCGCTTCGCTACATCGAGCTGCGAGTCGAAGGTGGTACTGGAAAGCTCGGCCAGCCGCGGCGCACTTTCACCGCTGCGCGCCAGTGCCGTGAAGAACGCGATGTTGACCGCATGCGACAAACCCAGCACATAGGCCATCACACGGTCGTGGTCGTCGAGCGACATGACGCGCTGCTCCACCATGGTGGCAGCGAACAAGGCGCGGGCTTCGTCGAGAGCGCCAGCGTGGCCCAGGTCGATGAACACCAGGTGCCGCCCGGAAAGCAGTTCCGTGTCTGGCCCGAACATGGGGTGCAACGAGGTGACACGACAACCGGCGGCTACCAGCGCCTCGAGACCGGCACGCAGCGGCGTCTTCAACGAACCCAAGTCGAACACGAGCCCGGTGGGCGGCCTGCGGGCCAGTGCCTGCAGCACTTCGGCCGTGATGGACAGCGGCGTGGCCACGACGACGAGATCATGGTCGGGCCCCATTTCATTCGCGCACACGTCTTCCCAGTGGTCGACGCGGGCGAAGTGCGCCGCATGCGCCTTGTGGCGCGGCTCAGGGCTCGGGTCCGCCACGGTGACGGTGTAGCCCTGCGAAGCGAGGAATTCGGCGAACCAGGCGCCGAGCTTGCCGTGGCCACCGATGACGAGCGCGCGCTTGCCGGTGCCCGTGGACTGCGCCGCCAACTGCGCCTGTTCCTGCGTGGTGAGCGAGGCGCGGATGAGCAAGCGCAGCAGCCCGTCGCCCAGCCCGGGCGGCAGGCCGAGCGCCGCGCCTTGGCTCGCGGCGCGCGTCAGCACATCGCGTTCGCGAGCGTAATCGCGGGTGGGGTAGCCGGTGGCGCGCTTGATGCGGGCCACTTCGCCCGAGAGGCGTTGCCGTTCCGCCGCCAGCTCCAGCAACTGCCGGTCCAGCGCGGACAACCGTTCACGAATGGCGGCCAAACCGCCTGGAGTTCCCGCCGCCGGGTGCTGTTCGTCTTGTGCCAACCTGCTGTCTCCCAGCCACTGCGGGCCGTGCCCACCCGGTATTTAGCGTTGCCCGGGAGCGGCTTGGCAATAGCGCCTCGGCAATAGCAGGTAACATTGCGGCATGGACCTGCTCTCGACTGCCGCTCTGCCGGACCCGCTGCCCGAATCCCCCATGCCTCTGGCCCGCGCCTGGCTCGATGAAGCCACGCGACTGAAGGTGCAGCCCAACCCGAATGCCATGACGCTGGCGACGGTGGCGGCGGATGGTCGCCCGGCCGCGCGCATCGTGCTGTGCCGCGGGATGGAAGTGGATGCCGGCTGCATCACCTTCTACACCAACCACACCTCGCGCAAGGGCCAGGAACTGGCCGCCACCGGCCGTGCCGCCGTGCTGTTCCACTGGGACACGCTGCACCGACAAGTGCGCCTGGAAGGCCCCGTGACGCAGGTGCCAGCCGCGGAAAGCGACGCCTACTTCGCCAGCCGCCCGTGGCAGAGCCGCGTGGGCGCCTGGGCCAGTCAGCAGAGCCAGCCCGTCACGGAACGCGCCGCGCTGAAGCAGGAATTGGAAGCCCAGGCGCGCCGCTTCGGTGCGCCCGTGGAAGAACTCGGCGGCACTGGCGGCGCCAGCGACTACGCCGTGCCGCGCCCGCCGCACTGGGGTGGCTACCGCCTGTGGGTGGAAGACGCCGAGCTCTGGGTGGAGGCCGCATTCCGCCTGCACGACCGCGCCCGCTGGACGCGTACGCTGCAACCCACTGTTTCTGCTGAAGAAACCCGCTATGTCGGCGGCCCCTGGCAGGCCGCGCGTCTGCAGCCCTAAGCCGCTTCGCCCATGCTCAGCGCCCATCAGCTCACCGTCCCGCGCCCGGGCACCACCGGCGGTGCTGGCGCGAGCGCGAGCGGGCAGGCGCTGGTGGCCAACCTGGACTGCGCCGTGCAACCGGGCCAGTTCATGGCCGTGCTGGGCTGCAACGGCGCCGGCAAGACGCTGACGCTCCATACCCTCGCCGGCCTGCGCCCCGCCGCCGGTGGCGAAGTGCGGCTGGATGGCCGTGCCCTGGAAGCCTGGCCCCTGCGGGAGCGCGCCCGCAGCCTCGGCCTGCTGGCGCAGGTGGAGGAAGAGGCCTTCCCTGCCACCGTGCTGGAATGCGCGCTGGCCGGGCGCCACCCGCATATCGGGTTCTGGTCCTGGGAAGGCGAGGCGGACGAAGCCGCCGCCCGCGCCGCGCTACTCGCCTGCGACCTCGGCGGGCTGGAAGAGCGGGAAATCCACACGCTTTCCGGCGGTGAACGCCGCCGCACGCAGTTGGCCACCGTGCTCGCGCAGGACCCGCGCGTGCTGCTGCTCGACGAACCGCTGAACCACCTCGACCCGCGTCACCAGCGCCAGCTCATGCAGCTGCTGCGCGCGCGCGTGGCCAAGGGCGGCAGCGTCATCGCCACGCTCCACGATGCCGCCGTGGCGGCGCGCTACGCCGACGTGGTGCTACTGCTTTACGGTGACGGCCGCTGGGACTTCGGCCCCGCGAAGGAAGTGCTGGAAGCAGGCCGCCTCAGCGAGCTCTACGGCGTGCCGCTGCGCACGCACCACGTCGATGGCCACGTGGTGTTTTTGGAAGACTAGCCTTCCAATGCAGGAGGCAGCTTGCTGCCGACTTGAAGAGTCG
>JBEGRA010000332.1:0-7371 GCA_041180705.1 Pseudomonadota bacterium
GCGACCCCACGCAGAAGAAGGTCGAGAAGGCCAAGCGCAAGGCGGCCCTGCTCAACTGGCAGATGACCGTGCAGTGCCAAGAGACCCGCGCCGAGCTGGAGCAGCTCATGACGCAGGTGCCTCTGGGCGGCGCGCAGTACATGAAGCTGGGCTGGGACGAGCGGCGCAACCGCCCGACGTTCCTGTTCGTCGGCATCGACGAAATGTACCTGCCGTACGCCGCGACCAACTTCTACTCGGCGCAGCGCAAGACGCACGTCCAGTACCTGACGCAGCTCGACTACGAGCAGCGCGTGCGCAGCGGCATGTACCGCGACATCGACCTGACGCCGCCGGGCATGGAGCCTGAGCAGTCAGTGGCGGCGCAGGCCAACGACAAGATCGAGGGCCGCGACCAGACCAGCTATAACGAGGACGGCCTGCGCATCGTCTTCGAGGTCCACGCCACCATCGCCATCGCCGAGGTGGACGAGGAGCCGCTGCCGTACATCATCACCATCGACAAGGTGAGCGGCAAGGTACTTGCGATTTATCGCAACTGGGAAGAGGGCGACGAGAGCCGCGAAGAACTTCAGTGGTTCGTCGAGTTCCCGTTCATCCCGTGGCGCGGCGCGTACCCCATCGGTTTGCCGCACATGATCGGCGGCCTCTCCGGCGCAGCCACCGGCGCGCTGCGTGCGCTGCTCGACGCGGCGCACATCAGCAACAGCCAGACCATGCTCAAGCTCAAGGGCGGCACGGCTGGCGGCCAGTCGCTGACGATCCAGCCGGGTCAGGTCGAAGAGATCGAGGGCGGCCTCAACGTCGATGACGTGCGCAAGCTGGCCATGCCCCTGCCGTACAACCCGCCCAACCCCGTGCTGTTCAGCCTGCTGGGCTTCTTGGTCGATGCGGGCAAGGGCGTCGTGCGTACCTCGCTCGAAGACATCGCCGACGGCGACGCCAACGCGCCGGTCGGCACCACGCTGGCCAAGCTGGAGCAGGGCGCGGTCGTCTACTCGGCCATCCACGAACGCCTGCACGACGCGATGGCGCGCATGCTGCGCATCCTCGACCGGCTCAACGGCCTCTACCTCGACGACGAGAAGCTGGAGCAGCAGGCTGGCGAGGAACTTGCAAAGCGCGACGACTTCGACGGCGTGCTCGACGTTGTGCCGGTCAGCGACCCGAACATCTTCTCCGAGACGCAGCGCTACGCGCAGGTGCAGGCAGTGGCGCAGCGTGCAGCCGCGCTGCCGATGCTGTACAACCAGCGCAAGGTCGAGGAGCGCATCCTTGAGACGCTGAAGATCCCCGAGGCCAAGGAGCTGCTCAACCCGGCCATGGAGCCGACCGAGCAGAACGCGGTCAACGAGAACGTCGCCGCGTCGCTGGGCCGCCCGGTCACTGCCTTCCCCGAGCAGGACCACATCGCCCACCTCAAGACGCACATCAGCTACCTGATGAACCCGATGTTCGGCATGAACCCGGTCTTCGCACCGGTCTTCATCCCCGCCATCCTGAACCACATCAAGGAGCACGTCGCCCTGTGGTACGCCTCGACGGTGTTCGACATCTCGACCGAGGGCATGGGCGGCGAGGACTTGGGCGAGGTCATGCGCGAGATGGACAAGCGCGACACCAAGGCGAAGCAGGCGCTCGACCGCATGCTCGCCACCGCATCGGACGTGGCGCTCCAGCAGAGCGGTCAGGCGCTGAACGGCGTGCCGCAGGTCATCCAGCAGGCGCAGCAGATCATGCAGCAGTTCCAGCAGCAGATGCCCGCGCCGCAAGACCCGCGTCTGGCACTCGACATGCAGAAGCTCCAGCTTCAGCAGCAGACCGAGCAGCAGCGCATGCAGATCGACATGCAGAAGCTGCAGATGCAGCAGGCGCAGGACCAGCAGGGCATGCAGCTCAAGGCCGCCGAGATGCAGCAGGAGCTGTCGATCGAGCAGCTACGCCAGCAGAGCGAGGACCAGCGCAAGGCTGCCGAGCTTCAGGCACGCATTGCTATGAACACCGACGACAACCGCACGGCCATGGAACTGGCCGCAGCCGAGATCGCGTCGGGCGAACGCGTCGCGGTCAGTACTGGCACCGGCATCAACCCCAATCCCAACATGTGAGGATAACGACCATGGCCAACAACAAAGCTGTCACCGCTACCCCGAGCAGCGGCCCGACCAAGGGCAGCATGACTGCCGAGAACACCAACATGCACAAGCTGATGAAGATGGGGCAGCACCCCAAGTTCGAAGTCAGCGGCGGTAAAAAGACCCCAGCGTGAAGCTGGAGACCCTGCTCCAGCGCTTGGAGACAGAGCAAGCCCGGCTTGCTACCGAAGCGCTGGCGCAGCCGTCTGGACGAGACGCGTTCGACTACGGCAGAGCCGTGGGCCTCTACGCAGGCCTAGAGCACGCCAAGCGCACGCTGATCGACATGGTGGCTGAAAGGGAAAAAAGAGACTTCCACCTCTAGCAACAGGAGCGCACATGCTAGAACTAGCGAATAAGGTTGAGTTTGGGTACGACAACGCCGACGAGGCGTTTCCGCCCTGTGACCCCGGCATCCAGCCGTTTGGCAGCCGTGTGATCGTCCAGATCCGCACGCCCAAGACCCAGACCAAGGGCGGGATCATCCTAACCACTGAGACGCGTGAGACCGACGCGTGGAACACCCAAGTTGCGAAGGTGCTCTGCGTCGGTGAGCTTGCGTTCAAGAACCGTACCACCATGGAGCCGTGGCCTGAAGGGAGCTGGTGCTCGCCGGGCGACTTCGTGCGTGTGCCCAAGTACGGCGGAGATCGTTGGACTACCAAGTCCCTCGACGGCGAGCAGGAGGTTCTGCTTGTCATTTTCAACGACCTCGATCTGATTGGCAAGGTGACCGGCGACCCGCTGGCCATCAAGGCTTTTATCTGATTGATAAGGCTACAGAAGGAAGCCGGTTATGACTGACAACACCCTTACTGAGAACGACGACGAGGAGCTGATCCCCGTCGAGACCCCGCCCGAGGAAGACAAGGAACCCGAGCCGCAGGACAACGACGCTGACGATCACGACGAGGATGAGGACGAAGACCGCCTCGCCGCGTCGGACGACGACAGCGAAGAGGAAATCTCGGCCAACACCAAGCTCAACCGCGAGCGTCGCAAGAAGCGGCGCGAGATCGCGCGCCGGGCCAAGGAAGCCGCCGAGCTGAAGATCGAGATGCTTCAGCGCCAGAACGAAGAGATGCTGCGTCGTCTCGCCGCGATCGAGGGCACCACCCACCAGAGCGCGGTCCAGACGCTTGAGCAGAAGATCGCGGCGGCACGCGCCGAGATCGCTCAGGCCGAACACGTCATTGCCAAGGCCACCGAGGCCGGTAACGGCGAGGACGTGGTTGCGGCGATGCGTATCCGCGATCAGGCCATCGCTCAGGCGCAGCAGCTTGAGTACGCCAAGCAGCAGGCCGCCCAGCCCCGCGCCCCGCAGGTCGACCCGAACGTGGTCAACTACGCCAAGGAGTGGATGCAGGCGAACCCGTGGTACGACCCGCAGGGCCGTGACCGCGACAGCGCCCTGACCAAGGCAATCGACGCCGAGCTGGCCCGCGAGGGCTACAACCCGGCATCGCGCGACTACTGGGAGGAGCTGACTGCACGCGTGGCTGACGCCTTTGGCGAAGGCGACGAGCCGCAGCAGCGCAAGGCCTCCGAGCGCCCCCGCCGGAAGGCCCCGCCGACCGGCAACACGCGTGAGCATGCTCCCCAGAGCACCAAGCGTGAAATCTACGTGACACCAGAACGTAAGCAGGCTATGATCGAAGCAGGTGTTTGGGATGATCCCGTTGCGCGGAACCGAATGCTTAAGGCGTATCAGGCCTACGATCGCAATAGTTCGGCTAGCTGAAGGAGTAAGCCAACATGACACAAGGTACTGAAGATAACCGCCTGAAGAGGGCCGAGGGCTTCGATGTTGTCGGACGCCGGGAGACCCGTGGTGCTAGTGACCGTCGCGTCACCGAAAACCGCGAGATCTCTGAGGACGATCGACTGGAGATGTTCCGGAACCAGCTTTTCAACGACGCACTGCCTGATCTGCCGGAAATCCCCGGCTATCATCTGTGCTGGCTCACTACTACCAATCCGCGTGACCCCATCCATCGGCGCATGCAGCTCGGCTACGAAGCTGTGAAGCCGGAAGAGGTTCCGGGGATGGAATATGCCTCGGTGAAGACGGGCGAATGGACCGGCTTCATTGGTGTGAACGAGATGTTGGCGTTTAAGCTGCCGCAGAGCCTCTACGAGAAGTTCATGCAGGAAGCTCACCACAACGCTCCGCTTCGCGAAGAGGACAAGCTCGCCGAAGTCGCGGATATGATGCGCGAACAGGCAGCCCGAGCCGGTGCGGCCCTCATCGAGGGAGATGGTATGCAGGAAATGCGTGGTGACCACCACCCGCGTTCGGGGATCTTCTCCTGACGCGGTCCCGCAAACCTTTTTTGAGGTGACTGAACATGAGCACTGTTTCTCAGCCGTTCGGCCTTCGTCCGTCCTACTCGCCGAGCGGCGTGGTTCGCCCCACCGCTTACACGATCCTGACGGGCTACGCTTCGAACATCCTCCAGAACCAGCCGGTCAAGATCGGCACTGATGGTACTGTACAGGCTGCCGCCATTGGCGACCGCTTCATCGGCACTTTTCAGGGCGTTGAGTTCACCGACAGCGACGGTCGCCGCCGCGTGTCGAACAAGTGGACTGCCTCGCAGGCTGGCACCGACATCGTCGCTTACGTGACGCTGGACCCGTCGATCGTCTACGAGATCCAAGCCAATGGCTCGCTCGCAGTGACCGACATCGGTTCGCAGGCGGACTTCACCACCATCACCGCTGGTTCGACCGTCACCGGTCTGTCGGCTCTGATGCTGGACACCGCCACGCTGACCACTTCGGGCAACGCTTCGCTGCGCATCATCGACCTCGCTCCGGGGCCGGACAATGCGTTTGGTGACAACTACACGATCGTTCAGGTTCAGATTGCTGAGCACCAGAACGTCGCTGACCGCGCCGCTTACTAAGGAGGGCTTGAACCATGGCTACCCCAATGCGGAGTACTGATTTCCGCTCCATCGTCGAGCCGATCCTGAACGAAGAGTTCAACGGCATCTATGACCAGCGCGCTGACGAATGGTCGCAGGTCTTCAAGGAGTTCAAGGGCATCCCCCGGAACTACCACGAAGAGCCTGTCCTGTTCGGCTTCGGTGCCGCTCCGGAACTTCCGGACGGTATGCCGGTCACCTACCAGTCGGGCGGCGTGCTGTTTATTCAGCGCTACGTCTACAAGGTCTACGGTCTGGCCTTCGCTCTGACCAAGGTTCTTGTCGAAGACGGTGACCACATCCGTATCGGTCAGACCTATGCTCGCCACCTCGCTCAGTCGCTGATCGAGACCAAGGAAACCCTTGGCGCGAACATCCTGAACCGTGCGTTCAACTCGGCCTATGCCGGGGGCGACGGCGTTTCGCTGGTCAACACGGCTCACCCGATTGCCACTGGCACCTTCTCGAACCAGCTCACGACTGCGGCTAACCTGTCGCAGACCTCGCTGGAACAGTTGCTGATCCAGATCCGCAACGCAGTGGACAACAACGGCAAGCGCATCCGCCTGACGCCGAAGAAGATCGTTTCCGGTCCTTCGAACGTCTTCCAAGCGGAAGTTCTGCTGAAGTCGGCTCTGCGTGCTGGCACCGCAAATAATGACGTCAACCCCGTGAAAAGCATGGGACTTTTGGACGGCGGTCAGGCCAACCTCTCGCGTATCACCTCGACCACCGCATGGTGGGTCCAGACCGATGCGCCGGAAGGCCTGAAGCTGGCTATGCGTCGCGGTCTGGAAAAGTCGATGGAAGGTGACTTCGAAACCGACAGCATGCGCTACAAGGCCACCGAGCGTTACGCGTTCGGCTGGACCGACCCGCGCGGCGTGTACGGCACCGCTGGCATCTAATGAGGTCTGGGGGCTTCGGCCCCCAGCCTCTCCTCTATAGGAGAACGCCATGGGCACCTACATGACTGGCCCGTTCCAGACGGGCACCGGCCTCGACAACACCGGCGCTGACACCGGCACCGTTGTTCTGTCGAAGACCGGCCTTGTCGGCTTTGACGCTACTCTCGTGCAGAACCTGACGTTTACGCTGCCTGCAAACGCTCAGATCGTTGACTTCTATGTCGACGCCCTGACCGCTTACGACAGCTCTTCGTCGGCCACGCTTTCGGCTGGTACCGCCTCGGGCGGCACCCAGTACCTGAGCAGCATCAACGTCAAGACCACTGGTCGCAAGTCGAACGGCTTCAGCGCCGCTCAGCTCGCTGCCATGGACGACATCGACAACAACACCTCGGTTGTTGTCACCGTGACCTCGGTCGGCCAGCCCACGGCTGGTTCGGTCCGCGTCACTGTTCTGTACGTCCAGAACTAACGGGGGCGGGGTGGGCTTCGGCCCACCCCACTTGTTCAGGAGTTAACGATGGCTGACGCAGTCACCTCGCAGACGATTTTTGATGGCGAACGCAAGGCCATCATGAAGTTCACCAACGTCTCTGACGGCACCGGCGAGACCGCCGTGCTGAAGGTGGACGTCTCGGCCCTCTCGGCTAACTCATTCCAGCAGGCCTGCACGGGCGTCACGCTGGAGCGCATCCACGTCTCGATCAACGGCATGTCCGTGTCGATCCTGTGGGACGCGAACACCGATGTTCCGGCGTTCATCGCCGCACCGGGCGTCTACAGCTTCGACTTCGACAAGTTCCAGATCCCGAACGACGCGGGCACCGGCAAGAACGGGGACATCCTGTTCAGCACGATCGGCGCAGGCGCTGGCGACACCTACACCATCATCCTTGAGATGGTGAAGAAGTACGCTTGATATGAGCGGCGCGTGGACCCGCAAGGAGGGTAAGAACCCTGAAGGCGGCCTGAATGCCAAGGGGCGCGCATCGCTGCGCGCTCAGGGGCATGACATCAAGCCGCCGGTCAGCGCCAAGCAAGCCAAGAAATCACCCAAGGCCGCCGCCCGCCGCAAGAGCTTTTGCGCGCGGATGTCTGGCATGCCGGGGCCGATGAAGGACGAAAAGGGCCGCCCCACGCGCAAGGCTTTGTCTTTGCGCAAGTGGGACTGCCGAGCCGAAGGGGGTCATGTGACCAAGCCAATCTGGGACAAAGACCGCCCCGAGGATCTGGGCAAGCCCAAGAGCCTCTCGGTCAAGAAGAAGGCCGCTGCGAAGCGGCGCGCGAAGGCCGCCGGTCGGCCCTACCCAAATCTCGTCGATAACCTCGCCGTAGCGCGAAAGAAGGGCAAGTAACATGGACGGCTTCAAGAACAGCACCAAGACCCACTACATGAAG
>JBEGRA010000333.1:0-3192 GCA_041180705.1 Pseudomonadota bacterium
GGCAGCACGGTCTTCGGCATTTCCGCCTTGCCGCCAATCTTGAACGCCAGCAGCCGCGGCACGTTGGTGGCGGCGTGCGAATCGCGCGCCAGTTCACCAGCGGCCAGGCCGAACGCGCCGCCCCAGCCCGTTTCGATGGCGATGTATTGCTCGCCCTTCACTTCGTAGCTGACCGGCGGCGCCAGGATGCCGGTGCCCGTGGAGGCAGACCACACCTTGGCACCCGTGTCCGCGCGGTACGCCGAGAAGTTGCCCATGCCGTCGCCCTGGAACACCAGGTTGCCGGCCGTGGCCAGGGTGCCGCCGTTCCAGGGGTACGGGAACTCGACACGCCATACTTCCTTCTTCGCCACCGGGTCCCAGGCCTTCAGGTAGCCCTTCAAGCCTGCCTTGGCAGCAGCCTTGATTTCAGGAACCTGGGGCAGGCTGCCGGCGTTGAAATCGACGCCGGTGTTCCAGCCGAGCTTGCGCTCCTTGAACTCCGCCGCAGGGATGTACGGAAAGCCGGTGTCCATGGCCGGGATGTACACCAGGCCCGTGGACGGGTTGAACGACATGGGCTGCCAGCTATGCGCACCCCCGGGGCCGGGCAGGGCCAGAAACGGCTTGCCGGTTTCGCTCCAGCGCGCGTCCGGGTTTTCGACCGGGCGGCCCGTCTTCATGTCGAAGCCCGTCGTCCAGTTCTGCGCCGCGTAGGACGTGGCCGACAGCAGTTCGCCAGTCGCGCGGTCCAGCACGTAGAAATAGCCGTTCTTCGGGGCCTGCATCAGCACCTTGCGCGGCTTCCCGTCGATGGCAAGGTCCGCCAACATGATGGGCTGGGTGGCGGTGTAGTCCCAGGTATCGCCCGGCGTGGTCTGGTAGTGCCACACGTATTCGCCGGTCTCCGCCTTCAGCGCCACGATGGAAGACAGATAGAGGTTGTCGCCGCCGCCGGGGCTGCGGATCTTGCGGGCCCACGGTGCGCCGTTGCCGACACCGATGTACACGAGGTCGAGTTCCGGGTCGTAGACGATGGAATCCCACACGGTGCCGCCACCGCCCAGCTTCCACCACTCGCCGGTCCAGGTCTTGGCGGCCGCTTCCAGCGCCTTGTTCTCGAAGCCTTCCGCCGGGTTGGCCGGCACGGTGTAGAAGCGCCACAGCTGCTTGCCGGTGGCAGCGTCATAGGCCGTCACGTAGCCGCGCACGCCGAGCTCCGCACCACCGTTGCCGATAAGGACCTTGCCCTTCGCCACGCGCGGGGCGCCGGTGATGGTGTAGCGGCTGCCTTCCGGCGTGGTGCGCACGATCCACACTTCCTTGCCCGTGGCGGCATCCACCGCCACCAAGCGGCCATCCAGGGTGCCGACGAACAGCTTGCCGTCCCATGCGGCGGCACCACGGTTCACGGCGTCGCAGCAGGCGTTCACGCCGGACTGGCCCGGCACCTTCGGGTCATAGGCCCACAGTTGCTTGCCGCTGGCGGCATCGAAGGCGAACAGTTTGCTCCAGGCCGTGGTGACATACATGACGCCATCGATGACGAGCGGCGTCGCTTCCTGAGCGCGGTGAGCGGCGTCGAGGTCCACGCTCCAGGCCAGGCCCAACTGCCCGATATTGGCGTCGGTGACTTGCTTCAGCGGCGAGAACCGTTGTTCGCTGTAGGTGCGGCCGTAGCTCATCCAGTTGGCGCTGTCTTTTTCAGCGGCCGTCAGGCGCGCGGCATCGACGGCAGCGGGTTTGGCGACATCACCGGCCGGCTTGCAGGCAGCGAGGACGCTGGCCAGAGCCAGAGTGAAAACCAGGGCGAGCTTGTGCTGGGACATGGGAAAACCTCGAAAACAAAACACGGTGAGCGGCACAGCCGAGCCGCACCTAGGGCGAGGGTGACACTGTCGCGCCAGCGGGCACTGCCCGGCTCCACCTCTGAAGAAGGCCGTATCGACTGCAAGAGAATGCCCAACCGCACGGCAGAGGGATAGCATTCATGGCATCTTCAACCGCTCGCCAGCTGTACAGGACACTTGCCATGGAAAACATTTCTCTGCTCATCGGGGGCGCGGATGTGCCGGCCACCGGCGGTGCCACCTTCGACCGCCTGAACCCCCTGACCGGTGAAGTGGCCACCCGTGCTGCTGCCGCCACGCCGTCGGATGCCCGTGCCGCCGCGGACGCTGCTGCTGCCGCCTTCCCCGTGTGGTCTGCCCTCAGCCCCACGGCGCGTCGCACGAAGCTGACCAAAGCCGCCGAGCTCATGGAAGCGAACGCCGCTCGCGTCGCCGCCATCATGGTGCAGGAGACCGGCTGCACCCACGGCTGGGGCCACTTCAACATCCACCTCGCGGTGAACATGCTGCACGAAGCTGCTGCACTCACCACGCAGATCAGCGGCGAGGTCATTCCTTCCGACGTCCCCGGCGCGCTGTCCATGGCCATCCGCCAGCCGGCGGGCGTTTGCCTCGGCATCGCCCCCTGGAACGCCCCCATCATCCTCGGCGTGCGCTCCGTGGCCGTGCCGCTGGCCTGCGGCAACACGGTGGTGATGAAGGCTTCGGAAGTGTGCCCGGCCACGCACCGCTTCATCGGCGAAATGCTGGCAGCTGCGGGCCTCGGCGATGGCGTGGTGAACATCGTCACCAGTTCGGCGGCAGACAACGCCGCCGTGGTCGAAGCGCTCATCGCGCATCCGGCCGTGAAGCGCATCAACTTCACCGGCTCCACGCGCGTGGGCAAGCTGCTGGCCGTGCAGGCGGCGCAGCACCTGAAGCCCATCCTGCTCGAGCTCGGCGGCAAGGCACCATTGTTGGTGCTGGACGACGCAGACCTCGACGCGGCCGTGGACGCCACCGTGTTCGGTGCCTACGCCAATCAGGGCCAGATCTGCATGTCGACGGAACGCGTCATCGCGCACGAATCCGTCGCCGATGCTTTCGCCGCGAAGCTTGCGGCCCGCGTGAAGGCACTGCCCGTCGGCGACCCGCGCACCGGCGAGTTCGTGCTCGCCTCGGTGGTGGGCCAGCCCACGGTGGACCGCATCAATCGTCTGCTGGCGGATGCCACGGCCAAGGGCGCGAAGGTGATTGCTGGTGGCACCGCCACCAGCACCATCATCCCCGGCATCGTGGTGGACCACGTGACGCCGGAGATGGAGCTGTGGCGCGAGGAAACCTTCGCCCCGCAGGTGTCGATCACGCGCGTGATGAGCGACGA
>JBEGRA010000334.1:0-4302 GCA_041180705.1 Pseudomonadota bacterium
GCGGCCGCGGGCGGCACGCTGGATGACGCCGTGCGCGTCACCATCTACCTGACCGATCTCGGGCAGTTCGG
This sequence comes from Pseudomonadota bacterium, assembly GCA_041180705.1. Taxonomy (GTDB): domain Bacteria; phylum Pseudomonadota; class Gammaproteobacteria; order Steroidobacterales; family Steroidobacteraceae; genus CAIOHZ01. The sequence goes on from JBEGRA010000334.1 coordinate 72, forward strand.
CACGGTGAACGAGGTGATGGCGCGCTACTTCCGCGAGCCGTACCCGGCGCGGGTGACCATCGGGGTCGCTTCGCTGCCGCGCGGTTCGGCCGTGGAAGTGGACGCCGTCCTGCACCTTGGCTGAGCCGCGCTCCGCGGAACTCGCGAAAGTCAGCACGCTGCGAGGGGTAGGCCCCTCGCTGGCGGCCAAGCTTGCGCAATGGGGCGTGGAAACCCTGCAGGACCTGCTGTTCCTGCTGCCCCTGCGCTACGAAGACCGCACCCGCGTCATTCCCATCGGTTCGCTGTCCCCCGGGGACCGCGCCGTCGTGGAAGGGACGGTACAACTGGCGGAAGTGGCCTTCCGCAAGCGGCGCACACTGCTGGTGCGCCTCGGCGACGGCAGCGGCACGCTCACCCTCCGCTTCTTCTATTTCACGGCCGCACAGCAGGCCCAACTGGAGCGCGGCGTGAAGCTGCGCTGCTTCGGCGAAACGCGCCGCGGCCCCATGGGTCTCGAGATCGTCCACCCGGAATACAAGCGAGCCGACGCGGCGGACGCGCAGAAGGTCGATGACGTCCTGACGCCCGTCTATCCGTCCACGGAAGGCCTGCAGCAGGGCCGACTGCGCTATCTGACGGCACAGGCACTGGAAGCCGTCGAGCGTTCGCAGGTCCGCGACTTGTTGCCGCCGGCCTTGCTGCGGGATCTGGGTTTGCCAACCCTCGCGGAAGCCCTCACCTACGTGCACCGCCCGCCACCGGATGCGGACCTCGAGGAACTGACGCTGGGCCAGCATCCGGCGCAACGCCGGCTCGCCTTCGAAGAACTGCTGGCGCACCAGATCAGCCTGCGCCAACTGCGGCTGGAGGTGCGGCAAGACGCTGCCTTCCCCCTGAACGGTGGTGCGGAGGGACCGCTGGCCCAAACGTTCCGCAAAGGCCTTCCCTTCGCGCTGACCGGTGCGCAGGAACGCGTGCTGGCCGAGACCTGCGCCGACCTCGCCAAACCGACGCCCATGATGCGGCTGGTGCAAGGCGACGTGGGCAGCGGCAAGACCGTGGTGGCGGCGCTGGCTGCCCTGCGCGCCGTGGAAGCCGGCATGCAGGCGGTGCTGATGGCGCCCACCGAACTGCTGGCCGAACAGCACCATGCCAACTTCGAGCGCTGGCTGCGGCCGCTCGGGCTGCCCGTGGCGTTTCTGGCGGGCAAGCTCACCACCAAGGCTCACGCCAAGGCGGTCGAAGCCATCGCCAGCGGCGAAGTCCCCGTCATCGTCGGTACGCACGCGCTGTTCCAGGAAGGCGTGTCCTTTGCGCGCCTGGCGCTGGTCATCATCGACGAACAGCATCGCTTCGGCGTGGACCAACGGCTGATGCTGCGCGAAAAAGGGGCCTGCGAAGGCCGCTTCCCGCATCAGCTCATCATGACGGCAACGCCCATTCCCCGTACGCTCGCCATGACCGCCTATGCCGACCTCGATGTTTCCGTCATCGACGAACTGCCGCCGGGGCGCACGCCCATCAAGACCGTGGTGCTGCCGGAAACGCGTCGTGATGCCGTCGTCGCCCGCATTCGCGCCGTTTGTCGCGAAGGCCGCCAGGTGTACTGGGTGTGCCCACTCATCGAAGAGAGCGAAGAGCTGCCTTCGCAGGCGGCTGAAGCCACGGCGGCGCAACTCGCCGAAGCCCTGCCCGAACTGAAGGTAGGGCTGGTGCATGGCCGTCTGGCCTCGGCCAAGAAGGAAGCGGTGATGGCGGCCTTCAAGCAAGGCCGTATCGACGTGCTGGTGGCTACCACGGTCATCGAAGTGGGCGTGGACGTGCCGAACGCCAGTGTCATGGTCATCGAAAATGCCGAACGCATGGGGCTGGCGCAGTTGCACCAGCTGCGTGGCCGCGTCGGCCGCGGCTCGGCGGAAAGCAGCTGCGTCCTGCTCTTCCGCGCACCGCTGTCGATGCTCGCTCGCGAACGCCTGGGCGTGCTGCGCGATACCAACGACGGCTTTGAAGTGTCGCGCCGCGACCTGGAACTGCGCGGTCCGGGCGAACTGCTCGGCACCCGCCAGACGGGGCTGATGGCTTTGCGCGTGGCAGACCTGCAGCGCGACTCGGACCTGCTGCCCCGCGTTCAAGCCGCTGCGGAGGTGATGCTGGAACAGCACCGGGCTACCATACCGGCACTGCTGCGCCGCTGGATCGGTCGCGGCGAACGCTACGGCAAGGTATGACGCAGACACTTCTTCAATACTGGTATCTGGTGCGCGGCCACCGGCCCATCGGCTTCTGGTTGCTGCTGTGGCCCGTGTTGTGGGCACTGTGGATAGCAGGCCAAGGTCACCCCGACTCGGAAGTGTTCTGCGTGTTCGTGGCGGGTACCTGGCTCATGCGCAGTGCAGGCTGCGCCATCAACGACTACGCAGACCGCGGCTTCGATGGCCACGTGCAACGCACGAAGGACCGGCCGTTGGCGGCTGGCCGCATCAGCGGCACGGAAGCGCTGTTCGTGTTCGCGGCGCTTTCGCTGGTGGCTCTGGCGCTCGTGCTGCGCCTGAACCCGTTGGTGCAGTTGTATTCGGTGGGTGGCGCGTTACTGGCCGTGGTCTACCCCTTCCTGAAGCGCTACATCTCGTTGCCTCAGTTCTGGATGGGCGCTGCGTTCAGTTGGGGCATGCCCATGGCCTTTGCCGCACAAACCGGGGCTGTGCCGAAGCTCGCCTGGCTGCTGTTCTGCGGTGGTCTGCTGTGGGCCGCGGCCTACGACACGCTCTACGGCATGGTGGACCGCGAAGACGATTTGAAGATTGGCGTGAAGAGCACGGCGATCCTGTTCGGTGATGCCGACAAGGTGATCGTGGGTTTCATGCAGGCGCTGACACTGGTCGCACTGGCGCTGGCGGGCCGCGAAGCGGGGCTGACCAGCGCTTGGTGGTATGGCGGGCTGGCCGCCGCCGGGCTCACGTTCGCAAACCAGCAATGGCAGATCCGCGACCGCGACCGCGATGCCTGCTTCGCGGCTTTCCTGAACAACGCATGGACCGGCGGCTTCATCTTCGCCGGCCTCGTGCTGCACTACACGTTCACGCGATAAATACCGCCCTTACAGCCCGGCGTAGAGCTCCGCCACCACCTGCGAGGCGGCCCGTGAACGCGTCAGGCCATCGAGTTCCGTAAGCTGCATGCGGTGCGCGAACGGGTCGTCGTCGAACTTGTGCATGAGCGAAGTGAACCACCACGAGAACCGCGTGGCGCGCCAGACGCGGGCCAACGCTCGGCCCGAATAGGCATCGATGCCACTCGCACTGCCTTGCCGATAATGTTCCACCAGGCCTTCCAGCAAGTAGCGAACATCGGAAGCCGCCAGATTCAGGCCTTTGGCCCCGGTGGGCGGCACGATGTGCGCGGCATCACCCACCAGAAACAGGCTGCCGTGACGCATGGGCTCGGCCACGAAGCTGCGCAGCGGCGCGATGCTCTTTTCGATGGACGGGCCGCGCACGAGGTTCGCCGCGTGCTGCGGCGGCAAGCGCAAAGCGAGTTCGTCCCAGAAAGCGTCATCCGACCACTGCTCGACCTTGTCGGTGAGCGCGCACTGCACGTAATAACGGCTGCGTGTGGCAGAACGCATGCTGCACAGCGCGAAGCCGCGTTCGTGGTTGGCGTACACCAGTTCGTGCGCCAGTGGCGGCACGTCCGCCAGCACACCCAACCAACCGAACGGGTACACGCGCTCGAAGGTGCGCAACACCTCCGGTGGCATGGTCTGGCGCGAAACGCCGTGGTAACCGTCGCAACCGGCGATGAAGTCGCAATCGATACGCTGCGTGCGGCCTTCGTGCATGAATGTGACGTACGGGCTGCGGGTGGCAATGTCGTGCAACGCCACTTCCGTGGCTTCGTAGCGCACGTCGCCACCGGCCGCGTCGCGGGCCTCGCAAAGATCCCGCTGGATTTCGGTCTGGCCATAGACCGTGACCACTTCGCCCGCCAGCCCCTGGATGTCGATGCGGTGCGAACGCCCGGCGAAGGCCATCTCGAAGCCGCCATGCACCAAACCTTCGCGGTCCAGCCTGGCGCCCACGCCGGCCTCGCGCAGCAGCGCGACAGCCCCTGGCTCCAGCAAGCCCGCGCGAATGCGCGCACCCACGTATTCCCGCGTGCGCTGTTCCAGCACCACGGAGGCAATGCCCTGCCGGTGCAGCAACTGGGAAAGGAGAAGGCCCGAGGGGCCGGCGCCGATGATGACGACCTG
>JBEGRA010000335.1:0-3448 GCA_041180705.1 Pseudomonadota bacterium
AGCTCGTCGATATCTACACGGCGGTGGAACTGGCTCGCGTGCACGTCTACTTCAGTGCCTGGGCTTTGCAGACGAATGCCCCGGAGTTGCCCGTGGCGGCAGCCGGTGCCCGAGTGGCGGCCTCGCAAGCTTATGCGTTGGCAGCCCAGGAAGGGTTGCAGGCGCATGGGGGCTTCGGCTTCACCTGGGCTGCCGACTGCCATCTGCACTACCGCCGCGCTCGCTGGTCGGCGCTCATTCTCGGCGACGTCCATGCCTGGCGCGAAAACCTGGTGAGCGGCCTGATGGCCAGCGGCGCTGCTGGCAGCGCCGTGTCCAACGCCGCGGCCTGAGGAAACCACCCCATGCACTTCGAAGACCAACCGCAAGACGCCGAATACCGCGCCCGAGTGCGTGCTTGGCTGGAAGCGAATGCCACACGCAAGGCACGCCCCGACGAGACCTGGGGCCTGCACCTCGCCGAAGATGACCGCGTCGCGGCCGCCCGAGAGTGGCAGCGTCGCAAGTTCGATGCCGGCTTCGGTGCCATCGCCTTCCCGCGCAAATACGGCGGTGCTGGTGGGCGTGCCTACGAATCCGTCATCTTCCAGCAGGAAGAGGCGAATTTTTCCGTGCCGGTGGCGTTCTACAACATCAGCCTCGGCGTCTGCATTCCTTCGCTGCTGGCCCTGGCGCGGCCTGAACACAAGGAAAGGCACGTGCGCCCGGCGCTCGAAGGCACCGAAGTGTGGTGCCAGCTCTACTCGGAGCCTGCCGCCGGCTCCGACCTGGCCGGCATCCTCACGCGCGCCGAACGGGACGCGGAGACGGGCGATTTCATCATCAACGGCCAGAAGGTGTGGACCACGCACGCGCGGCACGCTTCCTGGGCCTTGCTCGTGGCGCGGACCGATGCCAGCAAGCCGAAGCATGAAGGCCTGACGGTCTTCATCATCGACATGAAGGCTCCCGGCATCGAAGTGCGGCCCATCCGTCAGGCCAGCGGCGAGGCGGACTTCAACGAAGTGTTCCTGACGGACGTCCGCGTTCCTGCGGCCAATGTCATCGGCGAAGTGGATGGCGGTTGGAAAGTCATCGTGGCCTCGCTGGTCCACGAGCGCGTGTCGATTGGTGGCGCCTTGCCGCGCGATTTGCACCGCATGACGCTGGAGATGGCAGGCGACCGCGCCCACACCGATGCGCGTATCCGTGAACGCGTGGCGGACCAGTACCTCATGTCACAGGGCTTGTGGCTGATGAGTGCGCGCGCGCTCACGGCCGTGTCCAAAGGCCAGGCGCCGGGGCCCGAAAGCATCTGCGCGAAGATCATCGCCGGTCGTTTCCTGCAGGACTTCGCCTACTTCGGCATGGATTTGCGCGGCACGGAAGGCGTGCTGGCGGGCCGCGAGCTCGACGAGGCTGCTATGACGGCCCAGCGCATGTGGTTCGGCAGTCTGGCCGTGCGCATCGCCGGTGGCACGGACGAGATTGTCCGGAATACCATCGCCGAACGTGTGCTGGGCCTGCCGCCCGAGGCGCGCGTGGACAAAGGCATTCCCTTCAAGGATCTGCCGCGCTGAAGGCGATGTTCACGCCGCTGCTTGCTTCGAACGCCCGAGGATTCCCATGGCCCTGCCCGCCTTGTTGCAAGATCGCCTAGCGCTGCCTCTGGTGGGCGCACCCATGTTCCTCGCGAGCCGCGAGGAACTTGTCATCGGCCAGTGTCTTGCCGGCATGGTGGGCACTTTCCCTTCGCTGAATGCCCGCACCACTGAAGAGCTGGACGCCTGGCTGAAGCGCATTACCGCGGCACTGGCCGCGGCGCAGGCAGCTGACCCGCAGCGCCGTATTGCGCCTTATGGCGTGAATCTCATTCTCCACGGGTCCAACACGCGCGTTGCCGCAGACCTCGAGTGCATGGCGCGCCACAAAGTACCCATCGTCATCACGTCAGTGGGCAAGCCCGATGCCGTCGTGGCCGCGGTGCACGGTTGGGGCGGCATCGTGTTCCACGATGTCACCACCATGAAGTTCGCGCGCAAGGCGCTGGAGTGCGGTGTCGACGGCCTCGTGCTGGTCTGTGCCGGCGCGGGGGGGCATGGTGGCACCATGAGTCCCTTCGCCTTCGTGGAAGAAGTTCGCGCCGAATACGACGGTACAGTCTTGCTGGCGGGCGCCATGTCGACAGGCCGCGCCATCCGTGCAGCGCTCGATCTGGGAGCGGACCTGGCCTACATGGGCACGCGTTTCCTCGTGGCGCGCGAAGCGAACGTGCCGGCACCGCAGCAGGCGATGATGCTTGAGGCCACCATGGCGGATATCGTCTACACGCCCGTCTTCAGCGGTATTCCGGCGAACTATCTGGGCCCCAGCATCGCGGCGAACGGCGTGGATGTGGCGGCCCTGGTGCGGCTCGGCAGTCTGCCGGGCGCGGAGGCGCCGAAGGATATCTTCAAGCCGGGGCAGGAAAAGCCCAAGGCCTGGAAGGATGTCTGGTCCGCGGGGCAGGGCGTGGGGGCGCTGCGCGAGGTGCTGCCCGTGGCAGAGATCGTGGCGCGGCTGCAGACGGAATTCGCCGCGACCCGCTGACGATTCGTGCGCCCACCCATCGGCCCGACATCCGACAAGAACTCGAACAGACACAAACCACGAAACACGAGACACGGCATGGCCACTTTCAACTTCGGCGATCTCTACGACCTCACGGCTGCTACCGTGCCGGACAAGGTGGCCATCCGTTACGACGGCACCAGCATCACGTTTGCCGAATCCGTGGCGCGCACGGACCGCATCGCGGCGGCCCTCCATGCGGCCGGCGTGCGCCGCGGCGACACGGTGGCGCTGCATCTGCACAACGTGCCGGCGCATATCGAAGCCTTCATTGCGGCCTGCAAGCTCGGCGCGGCACCGGTGAACGTGAACTACCGCTATCAGGCTGCCGAACTCGAATACCTCTACGACAACATGCAGATTGCCGCGCTCTACGTGGGCGCCGAGTTCCTGGAAGCTGCCCTGCCGGTGGCGCAGCGCCAACCGACGCTGAAGGTGGTGGTGGCCGTCGACGGCAACGCGGCCGAGCTGCCCGCCGGCGTGTTGGACCATGCCTCCATCGCCGGCGACGCTTCGCTCGCCGCGCCGCCGGTGGAGCGGCGCAGTGACGACCTCGTCATCCTCTATACCGGCGGCACCACGGGCATGCCGAAGGGCGTGATGTGGACGCATGAAGACCTGTTCTTCAGCGCACTGGGCGGTGGCGGGTTCTACTCGCCGCTGGGCCCGATTGCCGCGCCGGAAGATTTGCCGGAGCGTATTCGTACGGGGTTTCCGCTCACCAGTCTTTCGCTGCCGCCGCTGATGCACGCCGCGGCCATGTGGTATTGCCTCATCGGCCTGTTCGCCGGCCAGACCGCCGTGCTGAACCCGGCGCGCCACTTCGATGCCGAGCAGGTGCTGGACCTCATCATCGCCG
>JBEGRA010000336.1:0-15248 GCA_041180705.1 Pseudomonadota bacterium
CCTTCGGCGCCCGCATTGCGTACTACCGTGGCCTCGGGCTTTCCATGGTGGAAGACCTGCAGGTGACAGTGGATGGCGAGGTGATGCCGCGAAGTGCCATCCGTTTCAGCGTCGGGGGGCCGACGATGACGCTGGATGAGCTGGAAACCGACTACGCGTCGCGCTGGGAGTTTGGCGACGTGGCTACCGTGACGGTGTTGAAGGCTGGTGGCCTCAGCCCAGGCGAGCACCGTATCGAATTTGCCGAGCAGCTGCGCGTTTCCTACATGCCCTTCCCGATTGGTGGCAAGGACGCCAAGACGGTTCGCGTTGCGGCTTGATCAAGCCTGTGCCTTGGCTTTGCGGGTGGCTCTTGCAGCCACCTCGCGTTTGACGGCTTGCTTTACATCGAACATGACATAGCCAAGACACATCAGGCACAGATCGTCGACGAGCTGCTTCCAGTCGCCTTCTCCGGTGCCTCCATGTCCGGGAGCGCCGGAGTTCAACCCCAGAAACCGTGCGAGAGCCGAATAGCAAATATGGAAACACGCAGTGGCTGCGTGCTCCGGGTCCTGATGACCGAACTCAGCGGCATGTTCGAGCAACACCAGCTTGAAGTCCGTGACTGTTTGCACGAAGGACCGCCGACCGAGTTCTTCGACGGCCGGATCCCGGTCCGCTTGCTGCATGAAGGCTGCCAGCAAAGCGGCATGGCGCTGCAGATAATTGGCAACCTCTGCGATGAGGACAGGGACCAACTCCGGTAGGGCCAATTGCTTGCGGCGCACGCGGCTCACCAGCAGCGCGAACTCGCGCTCCATTTCCTGCAGCACCGTGGCTTGCACTTCGCGAATGAGGGCGTCCTTGCCATCGACGCGGCAGTAGATGGAACCGATGGAGACCTTGGACAGCCGGCTCACCGCAGCCAGAGTCAGGCCATCAACGCCGCGTTCGCGCAACAACTCGGTGGCAGCCGCAATGACACGGTCGAACGACTCTTTGCTGCGTCGCTGCTTTGGCGCCCGGAGATGAGAGGTTTCAATGACGGGCTCGGGCTTGGGCATGGTAAGGCTCGGAACTGGATGATCGAAAACGTGAGGTCCGGCTTTCAACTCAGGCAGAAGGCCAAACTGGAACGCAAGGAGGATAAAACGTCCTCCGGTCGCGCGACTTCCATCTCGAGAAAGTACCACGCTGGTGCCGCTGCCGCGGCGGTTGCCAAGAACGACGGCCAGGAAGTGTCGCCTTCTCCGAGGGCAAGGGCTGGGAGGTACGGTGCTGGTTGCTGGGGCCGACGCCCATCACGCAAGTGAACGGCGTGGAGCGGGCCGGTCCAGCCGTCAAGCAACTCGGCAGGGTCTGCGCCGCTCAGCAGCGCGCCAGTGGGGTCGTATTCCAGAGCAATACCGGCATCGCGCAAGAATCCGGGCAACATATCGAGCGGCCGGATTCCGTCGACCTGCTTCCAGAGGTCCGGTTGGGTATGCAGACCAAAATGCAGGCCCTGCGCCGCGCATCCTGCCGCATGGTCGGTGCAACGGTGCAGCGTGTCCCGCCAGGCAGTAGCCGAAGGCTGGGCTGGCGAACGCAGCGCAGTCAAGATCACCGTTCCGGCTCCCACCCCTTCTATCCACGCCAGCGTGTTGGACCGGCTTTCGGGGTTCAAATCCGCTTCGTTGACCATGACGCTGGGGCAGGCAAGCCCGTGAGCACGCAGCTTCGCTGCAATCTCGCCAGCCGACAGGTCTGCGGCGGCGCCGAAATCGCCCCAGGGATTGCCACGGCAGCCGGGAAAGTAGTTCAGTTCTACCGTGGCCAGCCCGAGGCCAGCCACCTCCGCGAGCGCCAGTTCCAGGCTTTCGCGAACGCGATGACGCAAGCAGTGCAGTTGGACACCGATTTGGGCGGGATTCATGGGCAACGGGAAGCTCGCAACAACAGACAAGGGGCCGCCGATAATTTATTAGAACACAGGTTCGATTTGAACTTGCGCGTCGCTTGAAACGCCAATTAGAATCCAAGTTCGAAAACGGGGCGGGGTAGACAGCATGAAGCAGCTTGGTGATGCGGCAGGCATTTCGCGCCGAGGCGTCTTGAAGGGGGCCCTGCTGGCCCTGTTGCCGGGTTTGTCTTTTGCCGCAGCGGAACAAGCCTGGGCCGCCACCGCGAAGGACCCCCGCCGCCCGGTGGTGGACTACCTTTGCGACCTCGTCATTCCGCGGACGGACACTCCCGGTGGGGCGGAAGCCGGGGCCGGGGCGTTTGTGCTGCTGGCGCTGGACCACGCGGTCGGAGGTTTGCAGCCGTCAGTTCTCGAAACGGTGGTTCGCGCCCTCGATGCTGAAGCCGGTACGCCTTTTGTTTCGGTGCCGCGGGCCCGCGCCGAACAGCTGCTCGCTGCCTTCGATGCAACCGCTTTTCAATCGCGCGAAAACGATGGGTCGCCGGCGGCGGCCTGGCGTGCTTTGAAACCGGCATTGGTAGTGGGTTACTACTCCACCGAAGCCGGTGCCAGCCAGGAACTGGTGTTCGAACCCGTACCGGGGCCCGAGCGCCGAAACTTCAAACTCACCCCGGAATACCGCGCCCGCTCCAACGAAGGTTTCGGAGGGTCGCTCTGATGACCACTTATGACGCCATTGTCTGCGGCTCCGGCATTACCGGCGGCTGGGCCGCCAAGGAACTCACGGAGCGCGGATTGCAAGTGCTGATGGTGGAACGGGGGCCGAACCTCGAACATCAGAAGGACTACAAGACGGAATTCACGCCGCCGTGGCAGATGCCGTACCGCGGCTTCAACAACCCGGCGGACATCGCAGGCCCGAAGCGCATCCAGCAGCACGGGCGCATGACCGAATGGGCCAAGGACATGTTCGTCGACGACGATGTCGACACCTACGAGACGCCCGAAGAAAGCTCTTTCCGTTGGATACGCGGCTACCACCTCGGGGGCCGCTCGCTGATGTGGGGGCGTCATTCGTATCGCATGGCACCGCTGCATTTTCAGGAAAACGCCAAAGACGGTCATGGAGTCCCTTGGCCCATCGGCTATGACGATTTGAAGCCTTGGTACGAGTATGTCGAGCGCTTCATCGGCATCAACGGCACCACGGACGGAATTGCCACCTTGCCTGACGGCATCTACCAGCCTTCGATGGGCTTCAACACGGCCGAGCAGAAACTTGCCGAAGCCGTGGGCGCGCACTATCAGGACCGCAAAGTGATTCCCGGGCGAACGGCCAACCTTACCGAGTCGATCGGCGACCGCGCGGCTTGCCAGAACCGCGAGCAGTGCATGCGTGGTTGCTCATTTGGTGCCTATTTCTCGACCCAGAGTTCGACTTTGCCGGCAGCGCGCGCCACCGGCCGCCTGACGTTGATGACCGACGCCCTGGTCGATTCGATCGAATATGACGCCGCCACGAAGCGCGCGACGGGTGTGCGAATTCTGAACACGCGCACCGGAACCACCGAAGTCGCTCGTGCGAAGGTGGTTTTCGTTTGCGCAGGCTCCATCAACTCCGTGAGCATTTTGCTCCGCTCCGCGTCGGCCGCCGCGCCGGGAGGGCTCGGCAATTCAAGCGGGCTGCTGGGCAAGTACATCATGGACCACTGTTTTGGTGGGCTCTATCTCACTACCGTGCCGGGCATCGACGAATGGATGTACGCCGGCCGCAAGCCCAATGGCGTTGTCGTGCCGCGTTGGGTGAACGTGGGAGAGCAGCAAACCGACTTCCTGCGTGGCTATTCCCTGCAAGGCGGCAGTGGACGCGACGATTTCAAGCGTGGTGGCCATGGACCTGGCATCGGGGTCGAACTGAAGCAACGCTTGCGTCAGCCGGGTGGCTGGGTGGTGGGCTTCGGCGTTTCCGTCGAACATCTGCCGCGAGTCACCAACACCGTCAGTTTGAGTGCTACCGCGAAAGACCGTCATGGGCTGCCGCTGACCCGTATCGACGTTCGGTGGAGCGACAACGAGTTGAAAGCCGCGCAGCATGGTCGCGAGCAAATCCAGCAGATGCTCGGCCTGCTTGGCGGACACCTCATTCCGGCAAACCCGACGGTATCTCCTCCCGGCACGTCCATTCACGAAATGGGCGGCGCCTGCATGGGGGCGGACCCGCGCGGTTCGGTCACCAATGCCCGCAATCAGTTGCACGACGCACCGAACGTGTTCGTCACGGATGGCGCGGCCATGTGCTCCACCGGCGACAAGAATCCGTCGTTGACCTACATGGCCATGACGGCACGTGCAGCCGCCTATGCTGCAGAGCAGGTGAAACATGCGGTTTTCTGAACCACGTTCGTCCTTCGGGAAGGTTCGTTTCCATACGCGTATCGCGCTGGCTTGCGCGGGGCTGTTCATCACGTCGACGGCGACCGGTGCCGCGCCTCCGGTGCCGCCTGTCATCGAAGCTGAAGTTCCGTTGGCTACCCCGTACGTAGATGCGCATTCGCCAACCCGTCCACCGGAGAACCATGACCCCTTCTGGGGCGAGCGCAGGGTCCGCAACGTATCGAAGCCGACGCTGCAGACCTACCGCCCTGCAGTACCGTCTGCTTGTGGTACGGCAGTCGTTGTCGTCCCGGGCGGTGGCTTCATGTTCGAGTCGGTGGAGTCCGAAGGGAGCATGGTGGCGGAGTGGCTCGCCGGCCGTGGCATCACTGCTTTCCTGCTCAAGTACCGCACCAACCCCAGCGACCCTGACACCGCAAAGTTCGAAGAAGGCCTTAAGGCACTCTTCAACGCCAAACAGCCTCCGCGTGTCGACAAGATCACGGATGCGCCTGGGGCCCGGGAGGGCATGGAAGACGGCCTCGAGGCCATCCGCTGGGTACGGTCACACGCCAAGGAATACGGAATCTCTACGCAGCGCATAGGCATGATCGGCTTTTCCGCCGGCGGCTTCGTGACGCTCTACGCCGGCACCTCGACCGAAGCTGCCTCGCGCCCCGATTTCATCGCGCCCATCTACGGCGGTATGCCGGACCGCGAAGTGCCGCCGAACCCGCCGCCTGCGTTCCTGGTGGTTGCTGAAGATGACCCGTTGCTGGGTACCGCGAGCGGGCCCATTGCGCTCGCCTGGCGCGCGAAAGGCGGGTCAGCCGAACTGCATGAGTATTCCTCCGGCGGACACGGCTTTGGTCTGCTGAAGAAAGGCAAGGCAAGCGACCATTGGCCCGAGGCCTTCGCAAACTGGTTGGCGACACGCGGCTTGGCAGGTGACACATGCAAGCAGTAAAGACTGGCACCGGTGTGACGCTGGTATTGCTCCAGACGCTCCCCACGCTGGCGATTGCTGCGTTGGTTACCACACTGCCGGATCTCTTCCGCACCTTCGCCGATCACCCGCACTCCGAACTGCTGGTTCCCATGATTCTGACGGTGCCCGCGCTTTGCGTGGCGCTGTTCTCCGGCGTTCTGGGTTGGTTGAGCGACCGCTACGGTCGCCGCGTCGTTCTGTTGCCGTCATTGCTCGCGTTTGCTCTTTTCGGCATTGCACCGTTGCTTGTCGACGGATTGCTTCCCATCATCGCCACGCGCTTTGTGGTGGGCATTGCGGAAGCGGGAATTCTCACTGTCGGCAACGCGCTGATGGGCGACTACTACGAAGGTGAAGAACGCCGCACTTGGCTGTCGCGCCAGACCATCGCCGGGCCCATCGCCGCCTGGGTTTACGTGGCAGCGGGTGGAGCGCTGGGCTCGATCTCCTGGCGCTATCCCTTCCTCGTCTATCTGGTCGGCTTGCTCGTCTTTTTCGGGGCAGTCCGGTACTTCCCGGAACCGGTACGAGTACGTTCCGTTGAAGGCAAAACCACGAGTACGCCCTTCCCTTGGCGCACCGCTGTCAGTGTCGGTAGCTTGACGCTCCTGATCTCCGTGATTTTCTTCGTGCAGAACGTGCAGCACGGAAGAATCTTCGACGATCTGGGTGCCCGCGACCCAGCGATGCGGGCCATTGTCATCAACCTCGCCGGTACGTTCTCCTTGATTGCCGGCATCATCTACGGCTATTGGCGCCTTTCGACGCCTTGGTATTTCGCCGTCATCTTTCTGGTGTTCGGCTTGGGCTATACGGCGCTTGCCGTGGTGCCCGATTTTTACTGGGGTGTGCTCGCCGATGGGCTGGGCCAACTGGGCAGCGGGTTTGCCATTCCCGTGATGATTGCCTGGACCCTTTCCCGTTTCCCCGAAGAGCACCGCGGTCGCGGTACCGGCATCTGGGCCGCGTGTTTCTTTCTGGGAGAGTTCCTGAGCCCGCCGGCAGTATCCGCTGTCGGAGCACTCGGCTTGAACTTCCTGCAGTCAGTCGGCGTCATCGGGCTTTTCTGCCTGCTGCTTGCGGTCATCGCTGCGTTTTTTGCCCGCCGTGCGTCGTTGTCCGCGCGGACTGCATGACTATCTGAATTCACGAAAGGAAAACCATGGAAAATACCTTCAGTCCGCGTTTGCTGCCGCCAGAAGAGGCGCGTATTGCCGATGGCCGTCTTTCGCTAGGCGTTCGCCTGCCTTGGTATCGCGCTTTGCCGCTGTCGGTAACGGAGATTGCGTCTCTTGTCATCGATGGCAAGCAGGTGCCTGGGGAAAAGATTCATCTGACCTTGAACGGGAATCGCTACTCCCTCGACCAACTTCCGGAACAGGTGCAGGAGGCCTGGTTCGTTCTGGACTCCGCCACTCTCGACGTTGATGTTGCGCTGGATGCCACCATCGATCACCAGATTGCTTTGGTAGTCCATCTGTATCCGCCGTACATCCCCGGCTTGACCTGGGTCACTGGCGGAACCCTGACTTTGTCTGCAGCGCACTGACGGAGAGCTGACATGAGCACGAATCAGACGGTTCAAGCGGGACCGAAGTTGGGCGCTACGTTGTTCGCCTTCACCAATCCGTATCACGCCCGTCGAATGGGTTTCGAAGATCTGCTCCGCAAGGTGGCTGAACTCGGCATCGGGCCTGGCGTCGAAGTCATCGGTTTTTCAAGTATCCGGAACTTCCCAACGGTCACCGACGAGTTCGCGGCACGCTTCAAAGCGCTGGTGGAAGAACTGGGTTTGCAGCCAACCTCTCTCGCCATCAATGCCGATGCCGCACTGCGGCGCGGCACCCGCATGGATGACGAAACGATGGCGCGCTATCTCGAGCCTCAAATTCGCGCAGCCGCAAAATTGGGATTTCCAGTGGTGCGTTCGCAGTTTGGTGCCACGCCGGAAGCCACCCGGATGCTGGTCCCGCTGCTGGAGTCTTTGAACATCAAGCTCGGACCGGAAGTTCACGCACCGCTGGGGCCAAGCTCCCCGCCGGTGTTGGCCTATCGGGAGATGTACGACAAAGTGAACTCACCGCTGTTGGGCTTCATCCCGGACTTCGGAACGAATGCCCGAGACGTCCCTCCAGGTTACGTGGACTTGCTGCGCCGCAAAGCCGGTGACGAAGAGGCCGTACAACTGGCGCTGTCCATCTGGCGTGGTCCGGGGGATGCCTTCTGGAAGCGTGAAGAATTCAACCGTCAGGCCGCCGCCCGAGGTACTGCCCCGGGAACGGCAAGTGCCTTGTCGGTGGTGTTCAGCATGCTCACCTCGAATGCCCCCGAGAGCTGGGCGTCGATCATGTCGCAGATCATCCACGTGCATGGAAAGTTCTACGAATTCGATGCGAGCGGTGAAGAAACCGCCATTCCCTGCCGCGACCTGATGCGCGTATTTACCAAGGGTGGATACCAGGGGTGGATCTCGGCCGAGTGGGAAGGCCACATGTATTCCCAGGAAGACGGCTTCGACCAGGTCGTCCAGTTCCAGAAACTTTGCCGGAAATACATTGCCGAGGCACTGGCCGAATGAGCGTGACTGTAGCGGAGCGTAATCTGCGCTATGCCTATATGGATCATTGGCGTGTAGACACGGACCAAGGTCCGCTCTCCCAGTACACCTCCGTGGAACGTTTCGATGCTTTCCTGCGGCAGATTTCTGCCGTCGGCTTCGAGGCCATCGAAACGTTCGACTTCCATCTTGGCGTGCTGAAGGAGTTGTTCGGTTCGCTGGAAGCCGCTCGAGCCTTCATGCGGGAACGCGGCATCGACAAGGTACTCAGCCTCTTTCATGCCGTGATGTACGACGAACGCGCCAGTGCGCCGCATGTCCGTGCCACGCATGACCGCATGTTCGGTTACGCACGATTCATCATGGAGTCGGGCAAGGGACTGGGGGTGGAAAACTTCATCGTCATGCCCGCGGGTCTCTACTTCGATGTGGAACCCGTGACGGACGACAAAATACGGGCATGTGCGGAATTGTGGTCACGTATCGGAAAAATGACACTCGAAGAGTATGGGGTTCGTACCTGTTGCCACCACGAGTTCTTTTGTGGCATCCGTTCCGAAGAAGAACTGACCAAATTCTACGAGTGGTCGGACCCGCGTTATGTGTTCTTCTACTGCGATACTGCCCAACACACCATCGCCGGCGTGGATCCGGTGGGGCTTTACGAACGTCTTCATGACCGGTGTGGTGGCTTCCACCTGAAAGATACGCATCATGTGGACACCACCGGCGACTATCGTCGTCGGCCCGATGCGGAGATCATGGCGCCCACGACACCGCGCTGGTTCTGGGAGATGGGCACCCCCGGTGGGCTTGTCGACTTCAAGGCACTCTATGCCGCCATGAAGCGCCATGGTTACAAAGGCTGGGTGGCCGTGGAGCACGACAAGGCAGACATCGGCGGGAGCAACTACCCCGAAAGCACGGCCGTTGCAGCCTGGTACATCCGCGAAGTGCTTGACCGGGTCTACGCATGAACCCGCCGTTTCCGACGACCGGCGGGTTGCGCTGGTCCTATGCCATCAACTGCTGGAAGCCCGGTTTCATGGGTTTCGCCCGGGTCGAAGAACACGAGCGTGCTTTCAAGACCATGTCGGCCGCCGGCTTCGGTGCAGTGGAACTGAAGGCGGGCAGCGGTCGATGGGACACGCTGGGGCGGCCCGAGAATATCGTCGCCAGCTACGGCTCGCTGGAAAACTTCCGGGACACCATTGGCAGCTGGGGCATGGCCGCGGTGTCGAGTGTTTTCCTCGACCCTTTCCAGATGAGTTTCGAGGACCTGCATTTCGGTCTGGATCCTCTCAACGAAAGCCAGCGGTCCATGCTCACTGATACGGCCGTGCTTCATTCCCGCGCGCTCGCCACCCTTGGCGGAGACTGGTTGGTGGTGAGGCCGGTGGCTTCGTTCAGCAAGCAGGGAGCACTGTCTCGTGACCAGCTCCTGCGGCTGGGCGAAGCATGGACGGCCATAGGCAAGGGCACGCGGACGCATGGGATAGGAATTGCCTTGCACGTGGACGCCCTCTCGGCGCTGCGGAGTATCGAAGACCTCGAAGTGGTTCTGGAAGCGCTGGACCCCGCTGTCGGTGGCCTCGCTCTGGACACAGCCGAACTCACGATGGCAGGCCATGATGTGGCAGCGTTCTACGAACATTTCCACGACCGCATCGTGCATTGCCACTTCAAGGACGCACTTGCCGTCGACGAGCTCGACGAGTATCGCCTTCCCAATGCGGAACGAGCACTTGTCCAATCTGGCGGAAGCCGGGGTATTCGGCGCTGGTTCGCCGAAATGGGAACGTCGCAGGGGCACGTCGATTTCGAGCGACTGGCACGCGCGATGGTTCGCCATCATTATCGCGGTTGGGTGGTTGTCGAAAGTGACGGCGGCCCTTCGCCGGTGGCGGCCGGCGTCATGAGCAATGGATGGTATGTTCGCCAACGGCTCCTGCCAGTACTGGCGCCCATTACTTGAATACGGGGATAGCTATGTCTACTGCCACTTTTCAGCCGCGGTGCATGAAGTTGAGCGTCCTGACGGCGGCGCTGCAGGAACTCACGCCGCGTGAAAAACGGGACCCGGATCCCGATTTGGCAGTCGAGGAGTGGCTGGATTTCGCGCGTGAGATCGGCAGCCCGAACATCCAGCTTTCGGCTGCCTTGCACCCCTCGTTGAGTGACATCCCGGCAGAAGCAATGCTGGACCCGGTGGCCAACACCCTGGATCTGCGTGAGCCGTTCAGCCCCGCACGAGCGGCCCGTGTGCAACGCGCCATGGCTGCCAGCGGCGTCGGTCTGTCGGATCTTGCGTACTTCGACAACATGTTGGTGGCCGATTCGGCGGCACGTCGAGCGAAGCATGACTTCATGCTGCGGGTTTTCGACGCTGCCGTTCTTTTGGGTACCGATGCAGTTTGCGGTTTCGTCGGTCGCAACATGGACCTGGAAATGGACGCCAACCTCGAAATGTTCGAGGCTGAATTCATCCCGTTGCTCAAGGAAGCCAAGGCGCGAGGGCTTACGTACCGGGTCGAGCAATGTCCCATGCCCGGCTGGACGACGCTGGATCGTTGGCACAACAACATCGCGTACGCGCCAGGCCCATGGATTGCCTTGCATCGCCTTTGCGAAAAGCATGGCGTCGGCGACCAGTTCCGTATCCATTACGATCCCTCGCACGCCATCCTGATGGGACAGGACACGCGCTCGCTGTTCCAGTACCTCAAGGACCAGGGCTACGCGTTTCTCATTGCCGGCTTTCATGTGAAGGGGCAGGTAGTGGACGCCCGCGGTGTATCGGCTTGGGGCTACGGTGGTCAGACCATGGAGCGCGGGGATTGGAACGGCAGCCGTCCGGCCCCCAATCCTGCCGACCAGGCCAACGCCTGGAAAAAGCAGGTGGTGCTTTGCGAGCACGAATTGCCCGGCACGGCGCGACACGATCCTCTCGCGTATCTGCAGAACCGTACCGTGGACTGGCTGGACCATCAGTTGGCGGCTCGCGAAGTCCTCGGGCTCGACGCCGCGAATACCTATTTGGTGGTGGAGCACGAATATCCGAAAGCGCGCGTGCAAGACCGCGCTGCGTTGGCCCCCATCCTCGCCGGCTCTCTGGCATTCACGAAAGCCATCGATGAAGCCGCTGCAGCCATGTACGCGCTCCATCATGAAGTGTTGGCGAGTCAGGGAATTCCCGTCCAGGGGGTTGGTCGCGAGGCGTATCGATCATGAGTGGCATCAACAGTGACGTGAACCACCGTCGCCTCCGCGCCGGTATCGTCGGCGGCGGGCGCGGCGCCTTCATCGGCAGTGTTCACCGCATAGCGGCGCAGTTGGATGGCGAGGCGGAAATCGTGGCGGGCGCCTTGTCGTCGGACCCTGCCACTGCCCACGAGAGTGCAGCAGCGTGGTATCTGCCTCGCTCCTATGGTTCTTTCGCCGAGATGGCCAGCGCGGAGGCCGCTCGCGATGATGGCATCGACTTCGTCATCATCGCCACGCCGAACCACATGCATTACCCGGTGGCCAAGGCTTTCCTGGCGGCGGGCATCCATGTCATGTGCGACAAGCCATTGGCGTACACGCTCGCTGAAGCGGAGGAATTGGCAGCTCTGGCAGCGAAGGGCCCGGTATTGTTTG
The DNA here is from genome assembly GCA_041180705.1 of Pseudomonadota bacterium. Lineage (GTDB taxonomy): Bacteria > Pseudomonadota > Gammaproteobacteria > Steroidobacterales > Steroidobacteraceae > CAIOHZ01. The sequence goes on from JBEGRA010000336.1 coordinate 11,443, forward strand.
GCTTGACGCACAACTACACGGGTTACCCCTTGGTGCGCGAGGCGCGTGAGCGTGTCCGTGCCGGCGAACTCGGCGAGCTGCGTAAAGTCATCGTCGAGTACAACCAGGACTGGTTGATGGAGCCTCTCGAGGGCGACGGCAACAAGCAAGCCGCCTGGCGCACGGACCCGGCGCGCGCCGGTCTCAGTTGCTGCGTCGGTGACATCGGCACACATGCCGCGCATTTGCTTGAATTCATTTCCGGGCAGCGCATTGCGTCGTTGTGCGCGGACCTGACCAGTTTCGTGGCAGGGCGGCAGCTGGACGACGATGCGAACATGTTGCTGCGGCTCGATGGCGGTGCGAAGGGCACGCTGGTCTGCTCGCAGGTAGCCTGCGGCGAAGAAAATGCCATCAACATCCGGCTCTATGGTTCGAAGGGCGGCTTGGAGTGGCACCAGCAGGAGCCGAACACGCTCATCTTCAAGCCACCGGGCAGTTCTCCTTGGCAAAGGTTCCGCACGGGCCGCGGCGGGCTCGGCGCAGCGGCTGCCGCCGCCAGTCGGACACCTTCGGGTCATCCGGAGGGGTATCTCGAGGCTTTCGCGGTTCTGTACCGCAATTTCGCCGCAGATATTCGTCGTGTTGCCGCCGGGCTTCCGCCCTGTCGTGACTATCCCTCACCGGAAGACGGTGTCCGGGGGTTGCGTTTCATCGAGGCGGCCGTGCGCAGTTCAGCCAGAGGAACGGTCTGGGAAGTGGTCTGAAGCTCGGCGCTGGCTGCTTGCGCCTTAGCGCGGGCGGCGCTGTTGCCGTTGGCCCATCGTCAGCAGTGGCACGGCACTGGCGATGCAAAGCACTCCCAGGACGCCGACGCTTTGCAGGAACGTCAACCCGGCCTGCGAGATGGCCGTCATGACGGGTGGGCTGAGGAACTGGCCCAGGAAGAAGCAGGCGGCCCAGAGCCCCATGCCGCGGCCGCGGTGTTCGAAGGGGTAGCGTGAGAGTGCCCAGGCGATGAGCGTGGGAAACAAGAGACCGCTGCCGAACTGTCCGATGGCGTCCACGCCGAGCCCAACCCATGCGTTCGGCGCCAAGGCGACACCTGCATAGGCGATGCCGTAGCAGGCCAAAGCACTCCCGAGCAGTGTCGGGACGGGCAAGGGCCGAAGGCTCTTGTAGACATAGCCGCCCGCCACGGTCCCCATGCTCGCCAACGTCACGTATAGGCTGATGCGTTCCGGCGTGGCCACGCCGAGGTCCGCGAAAATGCGACCGTGCTGCACGGCCTGCAGAAAGAAGACGACGGCTGCCAGCACCGTCGAGATACCAATCAGTGCGGCGGTGGACCAAGGGAAAGCCGTCGTGGGCGCGATGCGTGGCTCTGCCTCAGTGCGTGCGCTGCGCTCGGGTTCGGGCAAGAAGGCGAGTGCCGCCAACAGTACGCCGGCCCCCAGCAGGTAGAGCAGGAACGGCGCCTTCCAGGATTGGCCGGCGAGGACGCCTCCGAGAATGATGTAAGCCGAACCGATGAAGGGTCCCAGCGTGGTCTGGATACCGAGCCAATGCCGGCGCCCGGCTTCATCGAAGTAGTCGCCGATGAGCGCATTGCCTACCGCAAGAATGCCGGCTTCTCCGATTCCCACCACCGCACGGCTCGCGATGATGGCCGGGAGGCTGTCGAACAGCATTGGCAGAGCGCCGCATGCCGTGAATGCGACCAGCGACAGCAACAGGACCGGTCGACGACCCCAGCGGTCTGCCAGCCAACCGAGCGGTGCGGAAAACAGTGCCACGCACAATGCGGGAACCGTCAGGATCATGGGCACCAGCCACTCACGCCGCGGAACATCGGCGAATTGCTGGAACATCAGGGGTAGCCCGGCAACCAAGGCGGCGATGGCCATGGTGGGCAGCGAACCGAGTGCAACCAAAGTGATGCCGCGAGCGCGCAACCCGTGCCGGGGCGTCATTGTCTGGCCCTCATGACCAACGACATCGCGCCAAGCGCCAGCATGGCACCCAGCAGATACGGGGCTCCGGGCAGCACTATCGGCAGCGCTCCCGAAGAAAACAGGCTGAAGAGCGGCGGAATGGCCAAAGGCGTGATGACTGCTGCCACGCCGTTGAGACTCGACATCATGCCCTGCAGCAACCCTTGCTCATCGCCCGGGACCCGTGCCGACAGCAAGCCGGCCAGGGCGGGCCCGGCCATGTAACCCATGGTGGACAGAAAGATGCCGAGTGGTGCTACCCAGCCGCCCTTGAAGCCGGCGAAACCCATGAAACCAACCGCCATCATGGCGAGACCGACGGCAGCGGCACCGAAGGTTCCGGTGCGTCGTTCCAGCCGCTTCAGCAGCCAGACCTGACAGAACACCGTGCCGAGGCCGAAGCCGGCCAGCGACCAGCCGACCTGGCGCGTATCCCAACCGTACTGCCGCATCGTGAAATACGGCCAGATGGCCGGCAATACCGAGCAGGCAACCCGCTGCAGGAACGTGGCACCCAGCAGCAGCCCGACGATGGGATGTCGACGCAGGACAGAGAGGGCACCCAAGGGATTCGACGCACGCCAAGTGAACGGACGGCGGGATTGGCGCGCCAGCGACTCGGGCAGCACCAGTGCGCCGTAAAGGGCAGCGCCGAAACTGAGCGCTGCCGCGACCATGAACGGAACGTGCACCCCGTAGGGCACCAGCAGACCGCCAAGGGCCGGGCCGATGATGAACCCCGTACCGAAGGCTGCTGCCATGAGGCCGAAGCGCGCCGAACGTTGTTCGGGTGGCGTGACATCTGCGAGGCAAGCGCCGGCGGTGGCAGGGGTAGCCCCGAACAGGCCGGCAAAGGCCTGCGCCAGAAACAGCCCACCGAGTGACGGCGCGAAGCCCATGGCCACGTAGCTGGCTCCGAAAGCCGCCAGCGACACCAGCAGGACGGGGCGTCTGCCGTGGGCATCGCTGAGCGCACCGAGCAGGGGACCGGCCACCAGCTGCACGACAGCGAACGTGGCCATGAGCCAGCCGCCGTAAACGGCAGCGGCCGAGACTCCCTCCCCCGTCAGCGCAAGGATGAGCGCAGGGGTTGCGGGAACAAGCAGGCCGATGCCCATGGCATCCAGAGTGACGACGAGCAGCAGGAAACCGAACAGGCGTTGACGGTCAGGCATGGAAATCGGCTTTCTGCGGGGCCGCGGAACCATAAAGCGTACGGGGGTGCACTGGCAGGAACCTATTTGGCAAACAAATGAACATTGATGATTATTTTGAAGGTGCGTTCGGACGCGGTTACTGGTTTGCTTGACGGCGTGGGGGTTGCCGGCGCGGCAATCACGATCGCGATAGTGGCTGGCTACGGGTATGCATTCTGGAAGCCGAGCATGTCGCTTTCATGCAACAGCAGCGCCGGTGGGATTTTTCGGTATCACTTGATTCTTGGAATATATATTCTAATATCAAGCATAGGCTGGATGCCGGGCGTGAGTCAACGGTGCGAATGCAGCCCTGTGGCTGTACCGGTTTTGCCAAGGTTTTCGAAAGTTTTTCAAGGCTTGACAGGATTGACTCGTTTTCGCGGGTGAGGATAATCAAGCTTATAAAAACTTGGATTCCAATTTTGAAGTGAAGACTGGACCTGTTTCCAACAACTGGTCTTCGCTGTCACGCCAATGCCGATAGTGGTTTCAACGACACGATGGCGTCCATGCCATCTCGAGGGGGTTGTATGTTGTCGATCAGAAAGTATGTCGCGCTGGCCCTGATGGGTGCCGCCGCGCCCGTAGTGGCCGCCAATGCTGCCGACGATACGGTGGACGAGGTCATCGTTAC
>JBEGRA010000337.1:0-9190 GCA_041180705.1 Pseudomonadota bacterium
TTGGTGGCATAGCGCTCCATGCGTCGTGCCTGCTGGGCGGCCTGCTCCATGAGCGACTCGGCGGCGGCGGCCGCTTCTTCGACGAGCGCGGCGTTCTGCTGCGTCACCTCGTCCATGGACATGACCGCCTTGTTCACCTGCTCGATGCCCGAGCTCTGCTCGGCGCTGGCCGCGGCGATCTCCGCCACGATGTCCGACACCTTCTTCACCGAGTCGACGATCTGCTGCAGCGTCCGGCCCGAGGCGTCGACCAACCGGCCACCCTCTTCCACCTTCGACACCGAGTCCTGGATGAGCCGCTTGATCTCCTTCGCTGCTTCCGCGCTGCGACCGGCCAGGTTGCGCACCTCGCTCGCCACCACCGCGAAGCCACGGCCCTGCTCGCCGGCCCGTGCGGCTTCCACCGCGGCGTTCAGCGCCAGTAAGTTCGTCTGGAACGCGATTTCGTCGATGAGCCCGACGATGTCCTCGATCTTCCGGCTCGAGTGCGCGATACCCTGCATCGCCACCACCGCCTCCGAGACCACCGAGCCGCCCTTCTCCGCTTCCTTCCGTGCCGCTGCGGCCAACTGGTTGGCCTGCGCCGCGTTGTCCGCGTTCTGCCGCACCGTGGAGGTCATCTCTTCCATCGACGAAGCGGTCTCTTCGAGGCTCGAGGCCTGCTCTTCCGTCCGTTGCGACAGGTTCTGGTTGCCGCGGGCGATTTCTTCCGCGCCCTGGCGCACTTCCTCGGCACTCGCCTTGATGGCCTGGACGATCTCGCCCATGTTGCCTACCAGTTGGTTCAGGCCCTCGGACAGCTTCGCGAAGAAGCCGGTCTTGCCGACCACCGAAAGACGCGTGGTCAGGTCGCCTTCCAGCGCCTTCTGCACGATGGCCTGCACTTCCTCTTCCACTGCCACTTCCTGCGTGCGGTCCAGCCACTGCACCACCGTGCCCAGGCGCTTGCCGTCCGGCAGCGTCACGGGCGAAGCGATCACCCGCAGCGAGGCCAACCCCAGTTTCATGTCCGCCGTGATCGTGCTCGACAGGCTGCCCAGCAGGTTCCGCTGGTGCGCCGGGTTCTTGTGGAACAGGTCGAAGCTCTCGCCCTCGATCCGCTCCGGATCGAAGTGCGGCAACTGCGAACGGATCTGCACCGCCTGCGTGCGGAACATCACCCGCACCGCGTCGTTCATGTAGATGATCTTGCCGTCCGCGTCCGCCACCATGACGTTAGACGCCACCTTGTCCAGCGCCACGCGGATCCGCGCATTCGCCTCCGCAGCCGACATCTGCTCCGCCAGCGCCACGCGCTCACGCTCCGCTACCGCCAACGACTCCGTCAGGTCAGTCAGTTGCAGGACATACCCCACGCGAGCGCCGGCCACATCGATGGGGGCCGCAGCGAGCTCGTAGGTGCGGGGGCCAACAACCATCTGGAAGTTGCTGCCTGCGTTCACGCTCGAGAGCCCACCCGGCACCACGCCCGGGCCCACGAGCAGTTCGAAGGTCGCGCCTTCCGGCATGGCCGGGTCCAGCCCCGAACGTGCCCCGCGCCATACGGCGCCGTGAGCTCCGAGGTGACTGCGCGCCGCTTGGTTGGTGAACACCACCCGACCGGTTGGGTCGGTCACCAGCATGAGCGAACCGGCCGCATCCAGGGCTTGCCGAACACGGGTGTTCTCTTCCAGCAACCGGCGGTCCGCGGCGTCGCGCGTCTGCAGCAACTGACGCATCTGTTCCAGATTGGCCAGTAACAGCCCGACTTCGTCCTGCCCACCTGCGGGCACGGGATGGGCGAGATCGCCGCGTTCGATGTCGGCAAAAGCGTTGATGGCAACCCCGAGACCGCGACCGGTGGCTCGGGTGACCGCCACGACCACCCAGCCGCCCAGCCCCATTGCCAGCAGGAGAACACCGAGAGTGCTCCACAGCGCAACGCTGGCAGCAGAATGCCGCGACTCCATCACTTTGCCGATGGCAGGAATGACCACGTCGTGCACTTCCGCCAACGCTTGGTAGGCCTTGCTCCCGCTGGCATAGACCTCCGCGGGGGACACTTCCACCGTGGAAACACTGGCCACCTTGCGGTCGACCAACTGCGTGAACTCTTCCTGCGCAGCGTGGAAAGCCGCGAGAGCAGCACCGGTGGTGCGACCGACCTCCTCGCCACCCTCGGCCCGGCCGGCGGCCGCCAGTTCATTCTCGAACTGTGACAACCGCTCGCCCAAGCGGGCCTGATGACGAGCCAGCGTCAGGCGGTCTTCGGTCGACACCTGCCCCTTCGCCGCGACTGCCATGGCCGAGGAGCGCAGGGCGCCGAGAGCGTATTCCACCTCCGGCACCATCTGCGCGGCCGAGCCCAGGTGGAACACCAAGGGATCGGTCTCCGTCACGAGCCCTGCACGGACGGCCACGTCGCTGTTCATGCGCAGCAACTGCGTCAGCAAGGCTTCGTGGGCGTCCAGCGCCGCCCCGGACTTCAGCGACTTCACTCGTCCCTCGAGCGACTGCCAATCCGCGAGCACCTGCCGGCTGTCTGCGGTGGTCCCGAGGTCCTCGCCGGAGGCAGCATTGGCCTCGGCGAAAGAAGCTTCGTACTCTTTCGCTTCGCTCTGGATGCGCTGGACTTCGCGCTCCATGCTGGCGTCACCATTCAACAGGGCACTCGAAGCGCCGGCGTGGTCCGCCACCTGAACCAGCAGTTCTTCGATGGCCTGGAACATGACGACGCCGCTTTCCGCCCGCGCCGCACGCGTACTGGCCTCGAGGCTGTCACGCACCTTCAAGGCACCCAGCACGATGGCCGGCGCCCCGAGCAGCAGGGCTACCGCAGCCAGCTTCTGCCACATCTTCAGGTTGTTGATGAAACGCATGACGTGATTCCTTTTCCTTGATGACGGATGTCAGGCGACAGCCGCCAGCGCAGGCGTGCCTGCGGCAGAGTCGTTGAACAACTGGACCAGACCGGGGACATCGATGATCAGCGCGACCGTTCCATCGCCGAGGATGGTGGCGCCGGCAAGGCCGGGCACCGGACGGAAGTTCGTGTCGAGGCTCTTGATGACGACCTGCTGCTGCGCACCAAGATCGTCCACTAGCACACCGTAGCGGTGCCCGTCCGCCTCGACAACGACCAGGAGGCCTTCATCTCCAGCGCGGCGCTGACACGCCAGCCCGAAGAGGTCGTGCAGGCGGATGATGGGAATGTACTGGTCTCGCAGACGGAACAGTTCGGTTCGACCGGCAACCGTGCTGACGCGGTCCCGCTTGACCTGAATGGTTTCGACGATGGCCACGAGCGAAACCACATAGGTCTCCTCGGCCACGCGTACCAATTGCCCATCCAGGATAGCCAGCGTCAGTGGCAGGCGAATGCGGATGGTGCTGCCACGCCCTTCCTGCGAGTGAATCTGGACCTGCCCGCCAAGATCCTGGATATTCCGGCGGACCACGTCCATGCCCACGCCGCGCCCCGAGACATCGCTGACAACTTCGGCGGTGGAGAATCCGGGCGCGAAGATGAGTTGGTGAACCTGCTCGTCCGACAGTTCCGCGTCGGCAGGCACCAGACCGCGCTCTCGGGCGCGCTTCAGGATGCGCTGGCGGTTCAGGCCGCCACCGTCGTCCTTCACTTCGATGAGGATGTTGCCGCCCTCGTGGAAGGCCCCCAACTCCAGCACGCCGGTCTCCGGTTTGCCCGCGGCGAGACGCACTTCCGGCTGTTCCAGACCGTGGTCCAGAGCGTTGCGCACCAGATGTACCAGCGGATCGCTGATCTTCTCGAGCACGGTCTTGTCCAGTTCCGTGCCCTCGCCTGAAAGCCGCAACTCCACCTTCTTTCCAAGCTTCCGGGAGAGGTCGTGGACCAGACGCGGAAAGCGGTTGAACGCGAAGCTGATGGGGAGCATGCGTATCTGCATGACACTCTCCTGCAACTCGCGCGTGTTCCGCGTCAGTTGAACGAGCCCTTCACGCAAGCGCTCCAGTTGATCCAATTCGAAGTCGTCACCGAAACGCGACAACATCGATTGGGTGATGACCAGCTCACCGATGAGATTGATGAGGTTGTCGACCTTGTCGATCGACACGCGGATGGAGCCCTGCTCACCGCTCGCCGGACGCGCCACGGCAGTGGACGCGGCCGTGGTAGCCGCCTCGACGGGCGCAGCCGGGGCAGCCACCGTGGCTTCACTCGGCATTGCTGCGGGCGCTGCCGACATCGCATCGGCCACTACGCTTGGCTGCACTTCCGCGCGTGGGTCGGGGTAGTGCCGGTAGTCGATGCGGCTGTCCGCCGACACCCAGTCGAACACTTCTTCGATGGACTGCTTGCTCGCACCGCCGCGCAGCCAGAGCGTCCACGACAAGTGGCACTCTTCCGGGTCCAGTTCCGCCAGTGGCGGCAATGTCGCCGTGTCGGCCACGACCTGAAGTTCGCCGAGCCTTGCCAGCTCGCCAAACATGCGGGTGGGTTCATTGCGCAGTCGCAAGATGCCCGGGTGCGGGATGAACCGGATGCACCAGCCCGCGGTGGACGCCAGAAAGTCGGGGCGCTCCGTCGGTTCGGCAGAGGCCGCTGCAGATGTCGCGATGGTTACCGTCGCGGGCGCTGGACTTGCTTCGGTCGCAAGCGCAGGGACCGCGAGCGGTGACGGCACCGCCGCCGCCACTGCGGCCGATGCAGCGACAGACTGCTGCGCCGGCGACGCCAGCAGTTGAGCCAATTCATCGCTGATGGCGGCGATTCGCGGCGCATCGACCGGGGTGCCTGCCTGCGTGGCCACCAACATGGCCCGCAGGCAATCCACCGACTGCAATAACAACTGGATGGCGTCCTGGGTCACCCCACGGGTTCCCTGACGCATTTCGTCCAACAGCGTTTCGACGCCATGCGTGAAGCCGCTGACTTCCATGAAACCGAAGGTGGCTGCACCCCCCTTGATGGAGTGCGCGGCCCGGAAGATCGTGTTGATGGTTTCGCGGTCTGCCGCGACATCGAGGTTCAGCAACCCCGACTCCATGACGTCCAGGCCCTCGGTGCTTTCCTCGAAGAAGACCTTGAAGATCTCCTCCATTTCCAGGTCCAGTGCCATCAGCCGGCCCTCCCGGTGTCCATGGCTCAGAGCACCCGAGCGATGGTGGCGAGGAGCTGTTCGGGATTGAACGGCTTGACGATCCAGCCGGTCGCGCCGGCTTGCTTTCCTTGCAGCTTCCGCTCCTGACCCGACTCGGTGGTCAGTACCAGCATCGGCGTCAGTCGGTAACCGGCGAGACCTCGCAGTTCACGCACCAGCGTGATGCCGTCCATGCGCGGCATGTTCACGTCGGTGAGGACCAGGTCGACCGCGTGACCGCGTGCGTAGTCCAGCGCCTCCACGCCGTCCGCGGCCTGCACGACGTCATAACCGGCCCCCTTCAAGGTGAAGGAGACCATCTGCCGCATCGACGCGGAATCATCCACAGCCAGGATCACGCTCGCCATCGGCCACTCCGTTGCCCCGGAGGGGGCTTCGTGGTGGCTATCGGCGAGTTGGCGGGGGAGTTGAGGGGAACCCCCGCAAAATGTGCGGGCGATTCGGGAATGCCGGGAAACCGCGGGCGCGGTTTAGGGGAACACCTTAAGGCAAGCGCCCCGCAACGGGGCCTGCGGCACGTTCAGGGGTGCGAAAAGCGTGCCGGACGTCGCCGTCTACCATGCGTTCGGTGAAGACACCCCCGGTGAAAGTCCCGATGACGCGACGCCAGAAGGCAACGGCAGGGGTATTGCGCCGCGCTTCCGTGACGCGCCAGTCGCCGCCGAAGCGGCGGAAGATGAGGCCGGCGGCCTCCGCACCCACCCCGCGACGACGGTGCGCCGCGCGAATGAAGAACTCCGCCATTTCGTGGACAACGGGTTGTGGGTTGGCGACAGGTGCCAGCGGACGGGCCACGAGCGCAAAGCCTGCGGGCTGGCCGCCACTCAGAATGAGCAGGGGGTGAGTTCGGTCATCGCGGAACCAGCGCAGCAGCCACTCGGGCTGGCGGTTGCCATGCTCGCCATCTGCCAGAAAGGGCCCGGCAGACCCACTGACACGCAAGGCGAGTTCGTTGACGTACTCAGGGTAGTGGCGGGCAATCCAAGCCCGGTCTTCAGCGGACGGGCGGGCATCGCGCAGCGTCACGGTCACGGCGGGTTCCTTCCACTCGCGGGCCAGAAACGAAAAAGGCCGAGCAGGTTGCCCTGCCCGGCCTTCGGCAATCAACGCACGAAGCGTAGATTACTTGGCGGCCTCAGCCGGAGCAGCAGCCGGAGCAGCAGCGGCGTCAGCCGGAGCAGCAGCGGCGTCAGCCGGAGCGGCAGCGGCGTCAGCCGGAGCAGCAGCAGGAGCCTCAGCGGCCGGAGCCTCAGCCGGAGCAGCCTCTTCCTTAGCGCCGCAAGCGGCCAGAACCAGCGCCAGCGCAGCGGCGCTCAGAGCGATCTTAGCGTTCATCGATATACCCCAAAACGTTTCAGGTGTAGGAAAGATCTTTTCTGTGAATGGTGGCTTTTGTTGGAACGCCAACCCCCACTCACGGGGCGTAATTGTAAAGACTTTTCTCCGGATAGCAAATGTTAACGAGGGGCAACGCACCAATTTTCGTCTGCAGATGGCTCCGGCGCGGTATTGTTGGCAGATATTCCTGCACCCATGGCTGGAACCCTTGCCTCGCCGAGGTCAAAGGACCCCCACCGCCCTCTTCGGAGACCCAGCATGCCCACGCCGCCGCCTTTCGACTCCAGCGCCCTCGACGCCCTGTTTCCCGCACACCTCGCCGCCTTGCAGGCCAGCACGGCTGACGCCTTGGCCGCCACCGGCTTCGATTCGCTCGTGGTCGGCGCCGGCGCCTTGCACTTCCAGTTTCTCGACGACCAGCCCTACCCCTTCAAGTCCAACCCGCTGTTCCGTCAGTGGGTGCCGGTGCTGGACGCTCCCAACTCGTTCGTCTGCTTCACCCCGGGGCGCAAGCCCACGCTGGTGTTCTTGCAGCCGGAAGACTACTGGCACAAGCCGCCCGCCTTGCCGACGGGCGCGTGGCTCGATTGCTTCGACGTCCAGGTGACCCGCGCCGCTGCCGAAGCGCGCCAATACCTGCCCACTGCCGGCAACACCGCCTATCTGGGCGAAGTCCACGCCGGCCTTGAAGGCTGGGGCATGGCGATCAACCCGGAGCGCCTGCTGAACCGCATGCACTTCGCGCGCCTCGCGAAGACGCCCTACGAACTGGCCTGCATGCGCGTCGCCAACCACAAGGGGGCGTTGGCGCACCGGGCAGCCGTGACGGCGTTCCACGCCGGCCATAGCGAATACGCCATCCACCTCGCTTACCTTGCCGCCACGGAGCACCGCGAGGAAGAACTGCCGTACCCGAACATCATCGCCTTGAATGAAGGTGGTGCCATCCTCCACTACACGGACCTTTCCACGGCGCTGCCGTCGGAACATCGCTCCTTGCTGATTGACGCAGGTGCACAGTGCCGCGGCTATGCCAGCGACATCACGCGAACGACGGCCGCACGCGCCGGCGAGTTTGCGGACCTCGTGTCCGCCATGGACGAATTGGAGTTGGCGCTGTGCGCGCAAGTCGTGCCTGGCAAGCACTACCCGGAAATCCATCTGGACGCGCATCTCCGCATTGCCCGCCTTCTCGGCGAGGCCGGCATCATCCGCGGCACCCCCGAGGCAGCCGTGGCGACGGGCCTTTCCAGCGTCTTCATGCCCCACGGGATCGGGCACCCGCTGGGGCTGCAGGTCCACGACGTCGGCGGCTTCCTGGCCACGCCGGACGGTGGCTTCCTCGATCGGCCCGCGGGCCACCCCTATCTGCGTCTCACGCGCACCCTCGTCGAGGGCACCGTGGTGACCATCGAGCCCGGCATCTACTTCATCGACCTGCTGCTGAAGGCGGCCCAGGCCGACGGACGCGGCAAGGACATCGTGTGGGAGAAGGTAGAGGCCCTGCGCCCCTATGGCGGCGTCCGAGTCGAAGACAACGTGGTTGCCACGGCGGGCGGCGCCGTGAACCTCACCCGCGAGGCCTTTGCGGCGCTCGGCTAGCGCCGACGAGGCTGCGATAGACCCGGGCCACTCCCGGGTCTACCGATGGACTGCGTCGCTGCGGTTCAGCGCGAGCGCAGCAGGTCCCGGATTTCCGTCAGCAATTGTTCTTCGCGGCTGGGGGCCGGCGGGGCAGCCGGTTCTGCCGGTTTCGCGGGAGGCGCCACGAGTCGATTGATGGCCTTCACCGCCACGAAAATGACCAGCGCGACCAGCAGGAAGTCGACGACGGACTGCAGGAACACCCCATATTTCAGCAGCACCGGCGCCCCCTTGGCGTCCGTGCCGAGCGCCACCGCCAGATCGCTGAAATTCTGACCGCTGGTCACCATGCCGAGTGCAGGCATGACGATGGCATCCACCAAAGCCGACACGATCTTGCCGAACGCCGCGCCGATGACCACGCCCACGGCGAGGTCGATGACATTGCCCCTCACGGCAAACGCTTTGAACTCGTCGATGAAGCTCATGTGGTTCCCCCTCTGACGACGCGGGGACATTCCCGCGCAGCAGGTGGAGCATCCTCCCCCGGGAGAGGAAAAGGCAAGGTCCAAAGAAAAAGGGCCGGCAAAGCCGACCCTTCCTCGTGGCGGAACCCGAACTCCGTGAAGGTGCTGCGGGATCCTGTCCGGCTGCCAAGCAGCCGGCGAACTGCATCAGGCAGCCGCGCGCTTGCGCTTCGGCTCCGCAGCTTCACCTTCCGGCTTGGCCTTGCGAGCGCGAGTCTTCTTCGCCGGCGCCTCTGCGGCCACCTCGGCAGCCTTGGGGGCCTCCGTCAGCTGCATGAGAGCCATGGGCGCCGAGTCGCCCGGGCGGTCTTCGAGACGCAGGATGCGGGTGTAACCGCCCTGACGCTCCTTGAAACGGGGACCGAGGTCCTCGAAGAGCTTGGTGACGAGCTCGGCGTCGCGCAGCTTGGCGAACGCGCGACGACGGGCAGCCTCGCTGTCCGCCTTGCCGCTGTTGATGAGCGGCTCGACGACGCGACGCAGTTCCTTGGCCTTCGGCACCGTGGTGCGGATGGTTTCGAAGCGGAGAAGCGCGATGCACAGGTTGCGCATCAGGGCGTGACGGTGGGAGCTGTTACGGGACAGCTGACGACCGGAGAGTTGGTGACGCATGGTATCTGG
>JBEGRA010000338.1:0-3179 GCA_041180705.1 Pseudomonadota bacterium
ACTTCCAGTTCAAGACGATCAATCCGGTCACTGGCCTGGACCTGAACAAGGTCATGCCGTATACGCCGAAGTTCAAGTGGAGCCTCGGGTTGCAGTATGACTTCGAGACCGCTTTCGGCACGCTGTCACCGCGTCTGGATGCGGCGTATCAGGACGATACCTTCACGGCGCCGGACAACACTCTGGTCGGTCGTATCGATGGGTACACGCTGATCAATGCCAGAATCACGTGGCGCGCGACGGATGGCAACTGGCAGGCCGTGCTGGAAGGGCGCAACCTGTCCGACAAGCTCTACTACACGAGCAAGACGGACGCGCTGCCGGGCCTTGGTGGTGCTGCCTACGGTGCGCCGGCGCTGCCTCGCACCTTCATGCTCTCCATCAAGCACAGCTTCTGAGCGGCATGCGGCAGCGTGCTTCGGCAGGCCTGCTTCTCGCAGGCCTGCTGTCAATCCCGGCTGGCCAAGCGGAGGTCCCGGCGGCGACATCTGCCGGAACTTCTGTCCCACCGGCTGTGCAGGAACTCCGGCGACACCTGTTGGACCCGGGTGTGAATGTCTTGCTGTTCCGCTCGATGGACCGCATTTTCGATACGCGGACCGTCACTCGGGCGGGTCCAGTCTGGGAACTCCAGAAGCGGCAAGCGCCGCTGGATTTTCGATACCGAAGCGAAGGGCAGGAGCACTTTGCCGAAGAGTTTGCCTCCAGAACTTTCACCAACGCTCTGGTGGTTCTCAAGGACGGGGTAATCGTCCATGAGGAGTACCGCAATCTCGCGGATGCCACGACGCACTTCGTTTCCTTTTCGCTGGCGAAGTCCGTGGTCTCGATGTTGGTGGGGTTGGCCGTTCAGGATGGGCATATCCGCTCGCTCGAAGACCCCATCAGTAACTACATTCCCGAGCTCAAAGGCTCCGGGTATGACGGCGTGCCTATTCGTCAAGTGCTGCGGATGCGTTCGGGCGTTGCCTACGACGAGCGCTACGACTTTGGGGTGAACAGTCAGGCGCAGCAGGTGCATGAGAGCGCCGTTGTCCGCAACGAAGCGCGTTTCACCGACATGGCCAGGCGTTTGTCGCGCGAACGTGAGCCCGGTTCAAGGTTCAATTACTCGACGATGGATGCTGCCGTTCTCGGCCTGTTGGTGGAACGTGCGACCGGCCGGCCGTTGGCCAAGTACATGGGCGAGCGCCTTTGGGAGCCGGCGGGCATGGAGTCCACGGGTTTCTGGATTGCCGATGGCCCTCCCGGAATCGGGCGGGAATTGGCGGGCATGGGCTACAACGCCGTTGCGCGAGACTTTGCACGGCTAGGCCAGATGATGCTGGACCTGGGGCGCGCCGGCGGGCGGCAGGTCCTGCCGGAAGCTTGGGTCAAGGAGTCGACTGCCTCGACGTTGACGGACGGACCTCGCATGATTGCGAAGACCTTCGCCATTGGCTACGGCTACCAGTGGTGGACCTTGCATGGCACGGGTGCCTACACGGGCATCGGGCTACAGGGCCAGTACATCTACGTGGACCCGCTCAGCCGGACCGTCATCGTGAAGCTCAGCTACTTTCCGCCCGGCGACAACGGTACGGTCGAGGAAGAGGTGCTTTCCTTCTTCCGTGCGGCGTCTGCCTGGCAGCCCCGTTAGAGTTCGCCAGTAGACGCGCCGTTAGCCCTTGGTCACTTGAAATGTGTACTATCCGGTTAGTTCTTGAATAACAGGCGCCCGTGGGCGCCATCGAAGGGGGCACCATGACGAGACGTTCCGTCGCACTGCGCGCAAGTTCCCGCGGCCTCGTGGCCGCTGCCATCCTCCTTTTCGCGCCGGTGCTTCCGGCGCAGAACGTCGTCAAGCCGGTGCCGCTGGTGCAGACCACGGGCGGTGCGGTAGCGGGGCAGCAATTGGCTTCCGGCGTGAAAGCCTGGCTCGGCATTCCGTACGCGCAGCCGCCGGTAGGAGCGCTGCGTTGGGCGCCGCCGCAGCCCATGTCCTGGGCCGGCGTTTGGAACGCCGACCGCAAGGGCCCGGAATGCATGCAGGTGCTGCGCCCGCACAACATCAACCACTACTTCGGCGAAGAGCCCAGTTCCGAAAACTGCCTGTACCTGAACGTGTGGGCACCGTCGGGGGCTAACGCGAAGGCGAAGCTGCCGGTGGTGGTCTACATCTATGGCGGTGGCTACACCATCGGCTCGTCGGGCATTGCCACCTACGGTGGCGAAAGCGTCGCGAGCCAGGGCGCCTTGTTCGTGAACTTCAACTACCGCGTCGGTCTGCTGGGCTTCATGGCGCACCCGGAACTGACGCGCGAGCAGGGTGGCCACTCCGGCAACTACGCTTTTCTGGACCAGAACGCCGCGTTGAAGTGGGTGAAGGCCAACATCGCGCGATTCGGCGGCGACCCGGACCGCATCCTGGTCAGCGGTCAAAGCGCCGGTGCGGGTTCGGTGGTGCAGCAGATGTTCAGCCCGCTGTCGAAGGGACTGTTCAGCGCGGCGCTCACTTCCAGTGGCTGCAACTTCACGGCGCCCGACAAGTCGCTGGCGGATGGCGAGGCCGTGGGCCTTGAAGCGCAGAAACGTCTGGGTGCTGCCAGCCTCGATGACATGAGGCAGGTGGCGGCGGACAAGATCATCGCACTGCAGGCGGAAAGCCAGGTGGGCGTGAACGTGCCTGGCCTGCGTGCCGGCCCGGTGGTGGACGGCTGGTTCCTGCCACGCACGAAGGCGGAGATCATCGCCGCTGGTGCCATGAACAACGTGCCGCTCATTGCCACTTTCAACACGGATGAATTCCCGAATGCTCTCGGCTCGGCGAAGACGCCGGAGGAATATCGCGAGATTGCCGGGAAAATGTACGGCGACAAGGTGGAGCAGTTCCTGGCGCTGTATCCCGTGCCGACGCCCGAAAATCTGCGCCGCACGGCAGCGCTGGCGGCGCGTGAGGCTGGGCTGGAAAACAATGCCCGCAACTGCGCGCGCGTGCAGGCGGCACGTGGCGTGCCGACCTACATCAGTACCTATGCGCACAAGCACCCGTATTCGCCAGGCGTGAAGATTGCCGACCAGGACACGGCCACCATTGGCGCGTACCACACCTCGGACATTCCCTACTGGCTGGGTACGCTCGATGCCTTCAACAGCCTGCGCCGCACGCGCGACTGGCAGCCCTGGGACCGCGAACTCTC
>JBEGRA010000339.1:0-2815 GCA_041180705.1 Pseudomonadota bacterium
GCAGGAAGGTGCGTCCGTCCAACCGCGGGCCCTGCGGCGAGAAGCGAATCTGCACGCGCTCGTCGCCGGCCAACGCGCGCGTCGACTGCACCAGAGCGCGCTCGTAGCGCTCCGGCAGCACGGACACGGCGCGTGGCGCCGTGGTACTCACACGATCTTCCGGCGGGTGACGGCATCGGGCAGGTCTTGCCCGAAAGCCTTCTGGTAGAACTCCGCCACGGTGGCGCGTTCGAGTTCGTCGCACTTGTTCAGGAACGTGACGCGGAACGCCAACCCCAGGTCGCCGAAGATGCGGGCGTTTTCCGCCCAGGCGATGACCGAGCGCGGGCTCATGACGGTGGAGATATCGCCGTTCATGAACGCGTTGCGGGTCATGTCTGCCACACGCACCATGGCCATCACTGTCTTGCGACCTTCCGGCGTGTCGTAGCTGGCATCGCGGCTGACCACGATGGCCGCTTCCGCGTCGTGCTCCAGATAGTTCAGCGTGGTGACGATGGACCAGCGGTCCATTTGGCCTTGGTTGATCTGCTGCGTGCCGTGGTACAGCCCGGTCGCATCGCCCAAGCCAATGGTGTTGGCCGTGGAGAATAAGCGGAACGACGGGTTCGGGCTGATGACGCGGCTCTGGTCCAGCAGCGTGAGCTTGCCGTCCGCTTCCAGCACGCGCTGGATGACGAACATGACATCGGGGCGGCCAGCGTCGTATTCGTCGAACAACAGGGCCACGCTGCGCTGCAGCGCCCAGGGCAGCAGGCCTTCGCGGAACTCGGTCACCTGGAAACCGTCGCGCACGACGATGGCATCGCGACCGACGAGATCGATACGCGACACATGGCCGTCGAGGTTCAAACGAACCATGGGCCAGTTCAGCCGCGCAGCCACTTGTTCGATGTGCGTGGACTTACCCGTGCCGTGGTAGCCCTGCACCATCACGCGCCGGTTGTGCGCGAAGCCCGCCAAGATGGCGAGCGTGGTGTCCGGGTCGAAGCGGTAGCTCTCGTCCAGTGCCGGCACATAGTCCGTGCGCGTGCTGAACGCCGGCACTTGCATGTCGGAGGCGATGCCGAAGTCGCGAGCGCTGACGGTGGTGTCGGGCCGCGCGGTGAGCAAAGGGTCCGCCGCGCCCGAAGACGCGGTGGCCGAAGCAGGCATGTTCATCCCAGGTGAACCCAGGCGGACTTGGTCTGCGTGTAGGAAAGCAACCCTTCCAGGCACTTGTCGCCACCCTGCCCGGACTGCTTGTAGCCGAGGAAGGGCGAGGTGGGGTCGCCGTGGTCGAAGCAGTTCACGCAGATGGTGCCCACTTCGAAGCGACGCACCGCGTCATGCGCCGAGCGCAGGTCCGTGGTCCAGATGGACGCGGCGAGGCCGTAGATGGTGTCGTTGGCAATGCTCATGGCGTGGTCGAGGCCGTCCACTTCAATAAGCGCTGCCACGGGCCCGAAGATTTCTTCGCGGGCGATGGTCATCTGGTTGTTCACCCCGCTGAAGAGCGTGGGGCTGACATAGCAGCCCGGGCCTTCCGGCGTGTCGCCACCCATCTCCACCTTGGCGCCTTCGGCCTTGCCCTTGGCGATGTAGTCCAGCACGCGCGCCTGCTGGCGAGCGTTGACCACGGGGCCGAGCGTGGTGGCAGGGTCGAGCGGGTCGCCGTTCTGGTAAGCAGTACGGCCCTTTTCGATGAACTTCGCGGTGAATTCACCAATGATGCGCTTGTCCACCAGCAGGCGAGAGCCGGCGCTGCAGACCTGGCCGGTGTTGCCGAAGATGCCGTAGACCGCGTACTGGACAGCGCGGTCGAGGTCTTCGAGGTCCGCGAGGAAAATCTGCGGCGACTTGCCGCCGCATTCCAGGCTCACGCGCTTCATGTTCGAGCGGCCGGAATACTCCAGCATGCGCTTGCCGGTTACCGTTGAACCGGTGAAGGAGATCTTCGCCACATCGTTGTGCAGGGCCAGCGGTTCGCCGGCGGCGAGGCCGAAGCCGTTCACCACGTTGAACACGCCCGGGGGGCCACCGGCTTCGACGAACAGCTCGGCGAACAGCAGCGCCGACAGCGGTGACTGCTCGGCGGGCTTCAGCACCACGGTATTGCCTGCGGCCAGCGCCGGGGCCACCTTCCAGCTCGTCATCATGAGCGGGTAGTTCCACGGCACCACGCAGCCGACCACGCCGAGCGGTTCACGCAGGGTGTAGTGGAAGGCCTCGACGGCGGTGTTCGTCACAGAACCCTGCACTTTGTCGATGAGTTCGCCGAAGTAGCGCACCGTGAGCGAGGCCTGCGGCACGTCCACGCCGGTCATTTCGCGCACCGGCTTGCCCATGGCCAGGGTGTCCAGCAGGGTGAAGCGGGCGGTATTGGCGTCGATGAGGTCCGCCCAGCGCGCCATGACACCCATGCGGTCGCGGGGGGACATGCGGCGCCAGCGGCCATCGGCATGGGCCTGCTTGGCGGTCGCGACGGCCAGGTCGATGTCCGTGGCATCGCCCGCGGCGACCTCGCACAGCGGCCGCCCGGTGGCGGGGTTCACCAGCGTGTAGCGGCGGTTGCCGGCGGCGACTTGCTTGCCGTCGATGAAGTGGCCGGTGTCGAACCGGAGGGAAGCAGCGAGCTGCTGCCATTCCTGGTGAGTCTGGGGAGTATTCATGTCGTTTAGTATGCCGCAGAAACACGGCCTGAAAGCCCGGCCGGCACACCCTTCGCCGCCATAAAATTTTCCTGCAGGGTGAATTATTTTTTCGCCTTCCGGCAGGCGGCTGTGCGAGGCTTGCGCCATGAGCGACACTACCCCCACTGCCCGCCGTCCTTCCG
>JBEGRA010000340.1:0-3466 GCA_041180705.1 Pseudomonadota bacterium
GAACAGCGAGGGCGACCCAAACCCGCCGCGCTCGATGAGTTCCTCGGTGGTGGCGCGCAGCCTGGCCTTCACTTCATCGGTAGCGGCGGCGGCCACCAAGGCAGCACCGTCGAGCCCAGCCGCGATCGCCACGGCGGCCAACACGGCGGGGTCGTCGAGGTTTTCCTCGCGCAGGAAGTAGGCGGCGAAAGCCTCGGTGGCAAAACGCTGCAGCCCGGCAGGGTCCGCTTCCAGCGCCGTGGCCATGCGCATCGCCAACACGCTCCGCGCGGGGTGCCAACGTGAAGGAAAGCGCAGTGCCACGCCGCTGAGTTCGGCCCAGTCGTGCAGCACCCGGAAGGCTTGCTGCACGCGACGGTTGTTGCTGTCTTCGCGGGCGGCATACATGGCCGGGTTCACGGCGTTGAACACGCCACCCACCAGCACCGGGCGATACACCGCAGTGGCGCCCGTCCGCTGCAACACCGGTTGCAGGTTCACGAACGCCAGATACGTCCAGGGGCTCGACAGATCGAAGAAGAACTCGACGGTGCGCATGGAGCTGGCCTCAGGCAGGTTTTACGCCGAACAGAATCTCGCGCGCCTTGGCATCGTCTACCGCCGCGTTGTTGCGGTCGGCCTTCAGCACGTCCATGCCACGTTGCACGGCGGGCCGCGCGCGCAACCTCGCGAACCAGGCCTGCACGGCAGGGAATGCCGCGAGGTCGATGTCGCGACGCTTGGCCGTCACTATCCACGGGAAGACCGCCATGTCCGCAATGGAATAGGCGCCAGCC
Organism: Pseudomonadota bacterium; assembly: GCA_041180705.1. Classification (GTDB taxonomy): domain Bacteria; phylum Pseudomonadota; class Gammaproteobacteria; order Steroidobacterales; family Steroidobacteraceae; genus CAIOHZ01. Next base: position 777 of record JBEGRA010000340.1, read on the forward strand.
AAGCAGTCCCCGGTGGCCTGGAGCTGCCGGTCCATCACGCCGAGCAAGCGGCGGCATTCGCGATCGTAGCGTTCGATGGCGTAGGGAATCTTTTCCGGGGCATAGAGCTTGAAGTGGCCGTCTTGCCCGAACATGGGGCCCAGCCCGCCCATCTGCCACATGAGCCACTGCGTTGCCGCCGTGCGGCCGCGCAGGTCTTTTGGCAGAAATTCGCCGCTTTTGTCGGCAAGATACAGCAGGATGGCGCCGGATTCGAAAATGGAGAGGCTGCTGCCGCCATCCGCAGGCGCGTGGTCCACCAACGCCGGCATGCGATTGTTGGGGGAGATGGCCAGAAATTCAGGCTGGAACTGGTCACCCGTCCCGATATTCACGGGGACCACCCGGTAGGGCAGCCCCATTTCTTCCAGCGCGATGGAAATCTTCCAACCGTTGGGCGTCGGCCAGTAATAGAGGTCGATCACGGGGCAGGCACTTCTTCCTGCAGCTTGAAGCGCACCCGCAACCGGAACTGGTGGGCCGGGCAGGCCACCTTGAACGTCTGGTTCGCGATGTAGAGCATGGCGGCCTCATCCAATTGCGCGGAAAGGCTGCTCTGCCCCACCTGAATCGCGGTGGCCTGCCCTTCTGCCTGTTCAAGCCGGAAATAGACCGTGACCGGCCCTTCTTCGCCCAACTTGCGCGACAGGTCCGGGTAGAAGGCCTCCACCCCGGGGCCGGCGGTGATTTCCGGGCGGCAACCCGCCGGAGGCGCCGGGTCCAAGGCCGGCGCCGTGGGTAGCGTTTGGCAAGTGACGGTACGCAGCTTCAGGGTCTGGTCCGCTGGCAAGAAGGCTTCCGCGATGGTCTTGGTACGGCCAGCCGTCAGCATGACCGAGCGCTCGTCGTTCGTTCCGTCCGCCATGGGGACCAAGGTCTTGCAGATGAGGTCCGTCTTGGCATCACTGGTCACTTCCAGGCGCTGCTCGCGGCATTGGCTCCCGGCCTGCCCCAGACATTCCACCGTCTGCGGAGCGCGCAGGTAGCGGGCGTACCATCCGTCGCCGCTGTTGCCGACCTCCTTCCGGCCCGTGCTTTCCACTTCCACCGGAAGGGTCGCGTCCAGTTCTGTACCCGTCGCTACCGGTACTTCATCGGCTTTGGTCTTGCCGGGGGAACTTCCAGCGCCAAAGGCGGGCGCAGCCACCAGACCACCGACCAACAAACACAACGAAGCGGCAAATGGAGAAACACGAATCTGGAGCACGGGCAGAAGTCCTCGGTAATGGATATCGGCTACATCAGGGCCGAGACGGGCATCTTACTTCGGTTGAAGCGACCCGCCAGTGCTTCTGGCAGCGCCCGACGTCAAACGTTCCACGTGGAACATTCCAGGCACCAACGAGCCCGATACGTTCCATGGGAGACATTCAGGAGCAGGAACCCCATACGTTCCACGTGGAACATTCGGGCTTCCGATGGTGTTTGAGGTTTTATCGGGCGTCGTGGGTCGCGGTTCAGCGATCCGGAGGGGGTTCCAGCACAGCTACGGGACCCGCAACGACCCCACTACCCCGCCCGAACGACCCCACGTTCCACGTGGAACATCGCCCCGGGGACCCCGAAGCCCGGCAAGTCTTGCCGCAACGAGGTCACGAACAACTGAACGGGCAGCGTACGAACCACACCAACGAAGCGTTCCAGGTTCTCAGGGTCCAATTCCGCGGCGGGGTCGTCCAGCAGCAGAGCGGTCCGCCCGGCGGTGAATGTCTCCTGCAAAGCGACCTGAGCAAGAATGAGCCCCGCCGCCAGCAACTTCTGCTGACCTCGGGAGACCCGTTCCTTCGCTGCCACCCCATCTACCCGTACAGCGATGTCGGCACGGTGAGGCCCGAGATGAGTAATGCCGAAGCGCTGGTCGCGTTCCCTCCCCTCCTCGAGTGCCTGCGCATAGGGGACGCCGGCAGCCCAACCGCGGTGGTAGGCGAGTTCCACCTTGTGCTGGAGCAGTTGTTGGCCAATGGTGGCAATGAACGGTGCCAACAGATCCAGATAGGCACCGCGGCGCTCCGCCAGCATTTCACCGGCCGTTGCCAGTTCAGTATTCCACGCCACCAAGCTTGCCGAACTCTCCGTACGGAGCGCTGCCGTGCGCTGGCGCAATGCGCGGTGATAACGCTGCCAAGCGTCCATGAAAAAAGGTTCCACGTGGAACACTCCCCAATCCAGGAAGCGCCGCCGCCGGGTGGGACCTTCTTCGAGCAGTTTGTGAACGTCGGGGTCGATGACTTGCGGAGGAAAATGCAGGGCTAACTCGGCCGCACTCGTGGCAGACGAGCCCGCTACCCGAATTTCCGTGGCGCCGCGTGTTCCCCGCAGACCCAACATGGTGGTAACTGGCGGGTTATTGACCTTACCGACTGCCAGGAAGTCCGGCTGACCTTGCTCGATGACACGATCCAGGCGGCGGGTACGGAAGGACCTTCCGCGCCCCAGAAAGTACAAGGCTTCGAGCAGACTGGTCTTGCCCGAAGCATTGGCGCCGACGATGAGGTTGTAGCGGCTGTCGAAGCCCAAGGTGGCTTCGTGAATGCAGCGGAAACGTTCCAACTGCAGGGAAACGAGCGGCATGGACGCAGCCTAACTTGCCATGCCGCTGAACCGGTGCGGCTTAGAGCCGCATCGGCATCACGACATAGCGCTGGGCGCTG
>JBEGRA010000341.1:0-3489 GCA_041180705.1 Pseudomonadota bacterium
CGTCGATCGCCTGCTCCGTGCTGCCGGCGCGGTAGTAGGCGTACATGAGGTCGAGGCGCGCCTGACGGGCCGCGTCCGTGAAGGGAAAGCTGGCTTCCAGCGCTTCGTAGGTGCGAACCGCACCGGCGATGTTGCCGCTCATCAGTTCGTCGTAAGCCTTCACATAGCCTTGGTCCGGGTCCGACAGGACGAGGCCTTTCTTGTCCTTGCCGAAGAAGGAACAGCCGGAAAGCAGCGCCACCGCGGAGACCAAGAGGACGGTCCGGGTGAGGCGGCGGGAAGAGTGGGCCTGTGGCGTCACGGCGAACCTGCGCGGGCAATGGAGGTGGCAAAGTATACTCCCTGCGACCGTCTGTGCCTGTTCCGGTTCCGTCGGTGTTTTTTTCGGAGTCCTGTCGCCTGTTTTCCGGGTTTGCAGTGTTCCGTTGTCCCCCCTAGACGCTCTCCCTGGTGCCACCATGTCCTTGCCTTCCCTGCCGCCCGATGACGATCTTGCCGAGGGCGCGGAAGCTTCCCTGCAGGTGCGGTTCGACCACGCTCTCGCCGGGCGCCGCATTGACCAGGCCCTGGCAGAGGTGTTCCCGGGCTACTCGCGGTCCCGTCTGCGGGGTTGGCTTGATGCGGGGCGCATCACCGTGAACGGGGCCGTGCCGCGAGCCAAGGATCCCGTCATCGGCGGCGAGACCGTGGTGCTGGTGCCTGAGGCCGCGCCGCGCGTCGAAGCCCTGCCGGAAGCGCTGCCCATCGACGTGCGTCACGAGGATGCCGATGTATTGGTGTTGCATAAGCCCGCGGGGTTCGTGGTCCACCCGGGCGCCGGCAACCCGAGCGGAACGCTCATGAATGCCTTGCTGCATCACGACCCGCGCCTGGCGGACCTGCCTCGCGCCGGCATCGTTCACCGACTCGACAAGGACACCAGTGGGCTGATGGTGGTGGCGCGTACCCCGCGGGCCTATGAAGGATTGGTAGCGCAGTTGTCGACGCGTCAGGTGACACGGGAATACGAAGCGATTTGCATCGGCGTCATGATTGGCGGCGGTACCGTGGACGCCCCGATCGGCCGTCATGAGACGGACCGTCTGCGCATGGCAGTGCGTCGCGATGGGCGTGAAGCGGTGACGCACTACCGCGTGGTGCAGCGTTTCCGCGCGCATACGCATGTGCGTGTCCAGTTGGCTACCGGTCGTACCCATCAGATTCGCGTGCACCTGACGCATGTCGGTTACCCGTTGGTCGGCGACCCGGTGTATGGCAAGCGGTTGGTGGTGCCGCGCGGTGCCGATACGCTGGTGGCTGAGGGCTTGCGCGCGTTCAAACGCCAAGCGCTGCACGCGGCGCATCTGGCCTTCGTGCATCCGGTGACTCGCGAGCCGTTGGCCTTCGATGCCGACGTTCCCGAAGATTTCGCGGCCCTGTTGGCCTTGCTGCAGGGCGACCTGGAGCGGCACCCCGAGGAAGGCGCCACGGATGTCTGGCGCTGAAACCGGCAGTGCGGATGTTTGGCGAGGTGGGGGCGGCCTTTGCTGGCTGTGTCCCGCCGAGCCGTTGCTGCCCGGAGTCCGAGTCGCCGTAGCGACACGGGCCGGTGGCGTCAGTACGGGTTCCCGTGCCGCGCTGAACCTCGCCACCCATGTCGGCGATGACGCGGAGCACGTTGCCGAAAATCGCCGGCGTCTGCGTCAGGCCTTGGCTTTGCCGCGTGAACCGTTCTGGCTCCAGCAGGTGCATGGCATAGCCGTGGCAGATGCGGACCAGTCCGTGGCAGTGCCGCCAGTGGCCGATGCCTCCGTCACGCGAGGCGAGGGGGTTCTGGCCATCCTGACGGCAGACTGCCTGCCAGTCGTGTTCGCGATGCCGCGCCGCGGCGCGAAGCCCGGCGAGTCGGCCCTGTTGGGTGCCGCTCATGCCGGCTGGCGCGGGTTGCTGGGCGGTGTTCTGGAGGCCACGCTGTCGCAGCTTGAAGCGGTAGGGGGAAACCTCGCCGAAGCCGTGGCCTGGATGGGCCCTGCCATCGGGCCGGCGGCGTTTGAAGTGGGCGACGAAGTCCGCGACGCCTTCATGGCGGTGTCGGCATCCACGGCTCCGGCCTTCGTGCGGAATGAACGTGGACGGTGGCAGGCGGACCTCTTCCTGCTGGCGCGCCAGCGCTTGGCCCAAGCGGGGGTTTCGGTGGTCGGCGGCGGTGGTGTATGTACCTGCAGCGACGCCGAGCGCTGGTTCTCCTATCGACGCGACGCCCGGCCTGGGCTGGACACCGGGCGCCTGGCGACGGTCGTTTGGCAGGAGCGTGTTACCCTGTAACACTGCCTGCGGGGGGCATTGCCCGCCGCAAGTGCTGCTGCTTTTGGCCGGGGTTTTCACCGCAATGCTTGCCGACCTGCCCACGTGGACTGCTGTCACCTTGCTCACCGGCGCGGGCGGTGTGTTGAGTGCGCTTGCGGCCGGTGTTTTCCTCGCCTTGCCCGGCACGGTACGGCAGCGCGCCATTCCCCATTTGCTCAGCTACGCCACGGGCGCTCTGTTGGGGGCTGCGTTGGGTGGGCTGCTGCCGGAAGCCATCGAAGCCATGGTGGCGTTGCGCGGGTCTGCGGCGCCGCATCGCGTGGGGTTACTGCTGCTCGGCGGCGTGTTGCTGTTCTTCACGCTCGAAAAGCTGGTGCTCTGGCGTCATTGCCACGACCCCAGCCATGACCCGGGGCATGACCACGGCATCGCGTTCACGCCCGTGCCCGAGTCGGCGGTGCGGGGCCTTGGCCATGCCGACCTCCATGAGCACGGGCCGGATTGCGGACATGGACATCATGGGCATCCCTTGCGCCGTGCCGGCGATGGGCGCCCGTTGTCGGGAGCGCGTGCCCGCGCGGCCGCCATGCTCGCGCTCGCTGGCGATACCCTCCACAACTTTCTGGACGGCGTGGTCATTGCCGTGGCCTGGCTGTCGGACCCGGCGGTAGGTATCGCCACTGCCGTGGCGGTTTTTGCCCATGAAATCCCCCAGGAAGTCGGTGACTTGGCGGTGTTGCTGCACGGTGGCTTTTCGCGAGCGCGGGCGCTGTGGCTGAATACCTTGAGCAGCGCCGCTGCCGTCGCCGGTGGTTTGCTCGGCGTGTTTTTCCTGGGGCGCGCCAGTAGTCTGCTGCCGGACGTCATGACGGTGGCCGCTGCCAGCCTGCTCTATGTTGCGGTGGCGGACCTCATCCCCGGCTTGCATCAGCGCGTCGACCCGAAGGCCGCGTTCACGCAACTCGTGCTGATGGCGGCCGGGCTGACCACCGTGCTGCTGCTGGGGCCGTCGCACGGCTGAACCGTGACGGCGTTGCGGTAGTCCGCAGTTGAATTCTCCGTATCTGCTCCCACTGTTCTCGGCAATACACCTCATTTGCCGGAGCCCAAGCGCATGCGCATGGACAAATTCACTGCCCGCTTCCAGGCGGGCCTCGCCGATGCCCAATCCCTCGCCGTGGGGCGTGACCACGCCACATTGGA
>JBEGRA010000342.1:0-8515 GCA_041180705.1 Pseudomonadota bacterium
GGACTGTCAAAGCGGGCATAGTTTAAGGGAAGCCCTCGCCCGCCGCCACCATCCGCTCCATTTGGTCGCCCAAAGCAGTGGTGATGGCGTGAAAAATTGGTGAAAAACCTTTGCGCTGCAAGCGTTTGCCAGGCATCAGGGCATCAGCATGCCGCCGTTGACGTTCAGGGTTTCTCCGGTGACGTAGCCGCCGCCCGGGCCGGCCAGGAACAACACGGCAGCTGCGATGTCCGCCGGGTCCCCGAGGCGCCCGAGGGGAATCTGGTTGGCCATGGCCGAACGCTGCTCGTCGTTGAGCGCGCGAGTCATGTCCGTATCGATGAACCCGGGGGCCACCACGTTGACGGTGATGTTGCGGGACGCCACTTCGCGCGCCATGGACTTGCTGAAACCGATGATGCCGGCCTTGGCGGCGGCGTAGTTCGCCTGACCGGCGTTGCCCATGAGACCAACCACCGAGGCGATGCTGATGATGCGCCCGTGACGCGCTTTCATCATGCCCTTCAGCACGCCCTTGGAAAGACGGAACACGCTGCTCAGGTTGGTGTCGAGAATGGCATTCCAGTCGTCGGCCTTCATGCGCAGCAACAGGCCATCGCGCGTGATGCCGGCATTGTTGACGAGGATGAGGATGGGGCCCTCGCTGGACTCGACCTCTGCCAGCAAGGCTTCCACCGAGGCAGGGTCTGCCACATTCAGCACGGCGCCGCGACCAGGCAGGCCTTCGGCAGCCAGCGCGGCCTCGATTTCGGCTACGCCTTCAGGCCGAGTGGCCGTACCAACCACAGTGGCGCCCGCGCGAGCGAGGGCCAGCAGGCAGGCGCGGCCAATGCCGCGGGTGGCGCCGGTAACCAGTGCCACCTGCCCCGTCAGGACCTGGGGAACGTGGGCATGCGGCTGAACGGGGTGGGTCTCGTGGCTCATATGCGCTACCTCAGGCCTGGTTGCCCAGAGCTTCCCGCAGGGAGGCCGGGTCTTCCACCGCCACCATGGCGATGTCCTTGTTGCGGTCGATGCGGCGGTTCATGGAAGTGAGAACCTTGCCCGGGCCGCACTCCACCAACCGGCGGGTGCCTTGCGCCAGCACGTCCTGCACGGTGGCAGTCCAGCGCACTGCGCCGTACAACTGGCGAACCACGTTGTCGCGCACCGTTTCCGCCGACGTGTGTCGACCGAGACCGATGGCATAAACCTCGCACTCTGGAGCCTGTACCGACAGGCCGGCCAGTTCCGTACGGAGGCGCTCACCCGCCCCCAGCATCAGTGACGAATGGGCGGGAACGCTGACCGGCAGGAGGGCTGCGCGCTTGGCGCCGCGCGCCTTGCAGGCGTCGATGGCCCGGGCCACAGCCGTTGCGTGGCCGGCAATGACCACCTGCCCCGGCGTGTTGTAGTTCACCGCCTCGACCACTTCGCCCTGCGCCGCTTCGGCACAGGCGGCTTCGATGCCCTCATCTTCCAGACCCAGAATGGCCGCCATGGCGCCGGTGCCCTTGGGTACGGCCTCCTGCATGACGCGGCCGCGGAATTGGACGAGCCGCACTGCATCGGGGAAAGCGAAAGCACCGGCGCAAGTCAGCGCGGTAATCTCGCCCAGGCTGTGGCCGGCCATGCGCGCCGGCCGCGCGCCGCCGGCGGCAAGCCAGGCGCGCCAGGTGGCAACGCCGGCCGCGAGCATCGCGGGCTGAGTACGCTCCGTCTCGTCCAGCAGCTCCTTCGGACCCTGCTGCACCAACGCCCAGAGGTCGTACCCCAGGACGCTACTCGCTTCGGTGAAAGTGGCTTCCACCACTGGAAATTCGGCGGCCAGGGCTGCAAGCATGCCGACGGACTGCGAGCCCTGACCGGGAAAAACCAGAGCAAGGGACGGGTCGACGGGAACTGTGGACATTCTTCAAACTCCAAACGGCTGGCAGACCACCATGCGGCGCGCAGTATAGCGGCATGGAACACATCTTCGCGAAGGCGCCCTTTGCTATATTCCAGCCTTTCAGGCCCCGGTCGCGGCGGCCACCCGCCCCGCTTTTTCGAGGAAACCGCATGCAAGCCCTCCGTTTACAGCCTTCCGTACGCACCCTGCCCCGTCTGGCGCGCGGTTTCACGCTCATCGAAATCCTCGTGGTGGTGGTCATCATCGGCATCCTGGCGGCCCTCGTGGCACCACAGGTGTTCGGGAAGATCGACGAAGCCCGCGTGGTCAAGGCGCGGCAGGACATCCGCGCTTTCGAGTCCGCGCTCGATCTCTACCGACTCGACAACTTCCGGTATCCGACCACGGACCAGGGCCTTCAGGCGCTGGTGACACGCCCCGCCGATGCCAAGAATTGGCGTGCCGAAGGCTACGTCAAGCAACTGATGAAGGACCCCTGGGGCAACGATTACCAGTACGTGGCCCCCGGTACGCGCGGTGGCGCCTTCGACCTGTACTCACTGGGCCGTGACGGCGCACCGGGCGGCGAGGACGTGGACGCCGACATCGGCAACTGGGAAGCCAAGTAAGTTGCGTCGTTCGCGGGGCTTCACCCTCATCGAAATCCTCGTCGTCGTCGTCATCATTGCGGTGATGGTGTCGGCGGTGGTGCTGTCGATAGGGGTGGCGGGCGACGACCGCGAACTGGACGGCGAGACGGAACAATTCACACGTGCCGCCGAAGTGGCACTGGAACAGGCCCAACTCGAGGGCCGCGATTACGGCTTCCGGTTCGCGCAGGAAGGCTGGGAAGTGCGCAAGTACGATGGGCGTACCGGTGTTTGGCGCGCTGTCGACAATGACCGCCTGCTGGAAAACCACCCGCTTCCGGAAGGACTCGAGCAGCGCCTCGAAGTAGAGGGCCGGGTGCTGGTGCTCAAGCCGCGCGCCAAAATCGTTGACGCGGATCCGCCCCAGGTCATGGCTTTCGGCGGTGGCGAATGGCAGCCCTTCCGCTGGGTTCTGCAGCGCCCTAAGGCGGAAACGGCAGCGGCCCGCAGCGTGTCCATCGAAGGCAAGCCGGACGGTACCTTGGACGTCGTGCGCGAGTCCGGCAAAAAATAATGAAGTTCCATCGCAAGCCGGTCTCGCTCCGTCGCAGCGCGTACGCCGCGAGCGGCTTCACCCTCATCGAGGTCGTGGTGGCCATCGCCATCGTGGCGTTGGGCCTGGGTGCCTTGTTCAATGTGCTGGCCAATACCGCCAGCAATGTGGGCAGCTTGCGCGAACGGACTTTCGCGAGCTGGATCGCCCACAACCGCATCGCGGAAGTTCGTCTGGGCACCACCTTCCCATCGGTCGAACGCACGACCGGGGAACTGGACTACGCCGGCAGTCATTGGCGCTATGAGCAGATCGTTTCGCAGACGAGTGTCGACGGCATGCGCCGTATCGACGTGAAGGTGGGCCCGGCGGATGCCGGGGTCTCGCCCGCCGGCGAAGAGGTCTACTCCATTACCGTCAGCGGCTTCGTGGGGATGGCCCAGCAAGCCTCTCCTCCCTCCAGCGCCGGTTGGAGCGGTGTCGTCACCGTGGGGTTGGGTGGCGATGCCGCCGCCCCGCAGCAAGTGCTGCCGCCGGGCGTTCGCGATCCGGGCGATGCCGGTGGGCCGCCCATCAAGCGCCCGAACAATCCGCCACCGCCGGAGCCGTTTTGATGCGCCGCTTCGTGCAATACCGTCGCGGTTTCACGCTCATCGAGTTGCTCGTGGCCATCGTGCTGCTGGCCATCATGGGCGCGTTGTCGTATGGCGCCTACCGCAACGCGCGGGTTCAGTCAGAGGCACTGGAGACGTCCGCCGCCCGAACGCGCGAGTTGCAGGTGGCCGTCGCTGCCATGGTGACGGACTTGCAGCAACTCATGCCCCGCCCCGCCCGCGAAGTCATCGGTGATGGCTATCGCCCTGCCTTGCGCGCCGGTGCCGCAGGCCAGGTGTTGGAACTGACCCGCGGTGGTTATCCGAACGGGGCTGGCCTGCCGCGCGGCACGCTGCAGCGGGTGTCCTATGAACTGGAGGGCAGCACGCTGGTGCGCGTTTCGTCCGCGGTAGTGGATGCGACGTCCTCTACCCCCATGCTGCGCCGTCCTCTGCTGAAGCGGGTGAAAAGCGTTTCGCTCCGGTTCATGAATGCAGCACACGTTTGGCAGGACGTTTGGCCGCCGGTCGACGCACCGCCGGAGCAAGTGGCCCACATCCGCCCGCTCGCGGTGGAATTCACCATCGACACCGAGGATTTCGGTCCCATCGTTCGTCTCGTCGAGGTGCCGGGATGAAGTCATCGCGCTCTGTCGTGGCGTTCCGCCATGCTTCGGCGCGCCTCGTCCGCCAACGCGGCGTCGCCCTTATCACGGCGATCTTGCTGGTCGCCATGGCAACGGTATTGGCCACTCGTATCGGTTCGCGCGGGGCCATCGATCAGCGCCGCGCGGCTGCCTTGATGCTTCGCGAGCAGGCCTATCAGATCGGCCTCGGCGCCGAGGCCTGGGCTGGCGAGATATTGCGAGAAGATGCGCAGAAAGGGCAGGAAGACAGCCTGAACGAGCCGTGGGCCATGCCTTTGCCGGCCCTGCCCGTGGAGGGCGGTACCGTCGAGGGGAATCTCGACGACCTGCAAGGTCGCTTCAACCTGAACAATCTGGTCACGCCGGACGGGCAACCGAACCTGTTCGCCGTCGGCCATCTGCAGCGTCTTCTGGAGGCGCTGCAGTTGGAGCCCAAGTGGGCGCAGTTGCTGGTGGACTGGATTGATCCCGACACGCTCCGCAGCTTTCCCGATGGCGCCGAGGACGGCGAGTACTTGATGGCACAACCGCCCTACCGGGCGGCCAACACGTACTTGACCAGTACCAGTGAACTGCTGGCACTGCCGGGTTTTGGTGCCGAACGCTATCGGGTGCTGGCGCCCTATGTCGCCGCCCTGCCGCACGGGACCAAGTTGAATGTGTGCACGGCGCCCGGCATCGTCATTGACACGCTCTCCCCCAAATTCCGCGAGTTCTCCGCGGACCCGGTGCAGTTGGCCAAGAATCGCCTGCGCGGTTGCTTCCCGACCGTGGCGGATCTCTCCTCCAGTTTCTCGGCGGAGGTCTGGGCGGACGTGAACTCGCGCGTCGAGCAGCGTTCGTCCTGGTTCCGTCTCACCACACGCGTGACGCTTGGCGGCACCGAGGTCACGCTGTACAGTCTTCTCGAACGCAATGGGGTTGGCGGTTCTCGTGCTGCCCTGCGCACTTTTGGTACGGATTGACCGCATGAGCGAAACCCTGTTTGTACGTCTCCCGCCTGGCGCCGCGCCGGGCTGCTCTCTGGAATGGGTGCTGCTCGATGCCAGCGGCGCCCGGGTCGATCAGGGTATCCACACCGGCGCGGCGAATGAGGCGGCACAGACCGAGGCTGCCGCTGAGGCCGGTGAAACGCCCGCCGTAGCGCCGCCCGCGCTGCCCACGGGGCGTCGCGTGGTGGCGTTCGTTCCTTCCTCGGAAGTCTCCATTGCTGCCGTCGAACTCCCCGCTCGTTCGGCGTCTCGTGCTCTGCAATTGGCGCCCTTCGCGCTGGAAGAGCAACTGGCCGGCGATGTGGACGAATTGCATTTCGCCGCCGGTCCGCAGGAAGAGTCGGGACGAACCCCGTTCGTGGTTTGTTCCCGCGCTGCCATGGAGCGTTGGCTCGAGGTCCTTCAGGGCGCGGGCTTGGCGCCGGCCGTTCTGGTTCCGGAATTGCTGGCGGTTCCAGCCAACCCCGGCCACACCGTGCTCTGGCTCGAAGGGGGTCAGGTGACGGTGCGTTCGCCCGGCCACTGGCCGATGTTGCTGGACGCGGAGCCTCTCGAAGCAGCACTCGAGTTGGCAGGGGTGCTGGGTGCCGAAGTGCCACCCCATGTACTCGCCTATACCGCGGATGAGATTTCCCCTTCCACGACGGTCGCGCTGGAGGCGGTAGGTTCGCAAGTCGGTTCCCTGCGGGTGCAGGTGCTGGCCGACGGCTCGTTGCCCGCCTTGGCGGCCAGTGCCCTTCACGAGCCTCCCGTGTCCCTGCTGCAGGGGGCCTATGCGTCTCGCGGTGCCAGCACCGGGCAACTCGCTCGTTGGCGCGTGCCGCTCGCTCTTGCAGCCGCGCTGGCCATGCTCGCCGTGGGCGGTCAGGTGGTCGACTTGGTGCGTGCGCGTGCCGAGGCCAAGCGCCTGGATGGCCTCATCGCCGATGTTGCGCATCAAGCGATGCCTGATGTGCACAAACTCGTCGACCCCCGTCGCCAGGTGGAAGCGAAGTTGGCCCAGGCCAAGGGGCGTACTGGCGCAGATGCGCTCATGACCACGCTGTCCGCTCTGGCGTCGGCACGAGATGCCACACCCACGCTGGAACTCGACAATGTCACCTGGTACGACGGCACCGCGGACCTGCAACTGAAGGCCGCAGATGCGAACGCGCTCGAGCAAGTGCGCAGCGGGCTCGAGGCTCGCGGCTACACGGCACAGTTGCAGGTCATGCCCGGCAACGACAGTGGCCCACCGGCAGCGCGCATGCGCCTCAGCAAGGAAGGAGCCACGCCATGAGCGCGCTCGAGCGTATTTCCGAACCGGTGAAGCAGTGGTACGCCACGCTTCAGCCCCGGGAGCAGTTCCTGGTGTCGCGCGGTGCCGTGGCTGCCTTGGTGCTGCTGTTGGTTGGCGGTTTTCTGCAACTTCATGCAGCCGTGGTCAAGGCCCAAGCTGCGGTGGCCCACAAGCAGGATGATCTCGCCTTCATCATTTCGCACCTCGGCGACCTGCAGGGAGCAAACGGCGTTGCACCGGACCTTTCCAGTCCGCTGTCTGCCATCGTCGACCGCACCGCCAAGGATTCCGGTCTTGGCGACCAGCTCAAGTCGAACCAGCCCGAGGGCGACAAGTCCGTTCGAGTGAAATTCGAAGGCGCGAATTTCGACGCTCTGGTGCTCTGGGTTTCCACCCTGCATCAGGAACAGGGCATCCAGGTGCAGAACGCCACCATCGACCGCGCAAGTGCCGGCACGGTGGTTGCCACTCTGGTGCTGGCCAGGCAGTGACGCGCGCCGCGACGCCAGCCCCGGCGCTCTCGCGGAGGGCGCGAGCGGGTTTGCTGGTGCTCGCACTCGCTGGTTTTCTGCTCGCCGTCTATTGGCAGTTGCCGGCCAGCCTGTTGCTGCGCTTCCTCCCTTCGTCCCTTCCCGCCCCCTGGAGTACCAGCCCGGGAGGTCTTGCCGCGAACGGCAGCCTTTGGCAGGGCGAACTTTTGGGGCTTCGGGCCGGGGCCGTTCCGCTGTCTTTACGCTGGGAACTGTCACCGTGGCGGGTGCTGCTCGGCAGCCTGAACGGACATGCCACCGTTGCCTCACGGAAGGACCAGCTTTCCGGTGACTTCCAGTTGGACTTCCAAGGGCATGGCGAACTTTTCAACCTGCAGGGAAACTTCGGGCTCGAACAACTCCAGCCCGCTGCAACCCACCCATGGCGCGGGCAGGTCGTTGCCGATCGTGCATCTGTGGTCATCGGCCCCGCTGGTGTTACGGACTTCGCCGGCAACGTCAGCGTGCTGGCCTTGACCAGCCCCGCGCTCCCCCAGTCCTTGGGCGACTTCAGCCTGGAATGGGCGCGTGGCGCGGACCAAGGGCGCGTCAGGAATCTTCGTGGCCCAGTGACCCTTCACGCCGCCGTGCTGCCGATGGCAGGCGGTGGGTATCGGTTGGAGGGTGAGGCGACCACGGGCGCCGATGCCTCCCCTGCGCTGCGTCAGGCGCTAGCCCTCATAGGCGTACCCGACGCCGCAGGGCGGTATCGCCTTGCCGCCGAATTCGGGGTCAGCGAACGGCCTTGAGGGTTACGGGCGTCGCACCGCTCGCCGGTTGGCCTTCACAAGCCTGCACATGCGCGTCCAGTTGCTCTTCCAGACGGCGGAAGACTTCCGCGAGCATGTCCGGCAAGGGCAGGTGCGTAATGCGGAAATGGTTGCGATAAGGCACGTTGAAGGAACTGCCCGGGGCCACGAGCACGTGACGGTTCTCCAGCAAATCCATGGCAAACGTCTGGTCATCGAAAACGGGCACGACGTCCGGCCGCACGGCGATGAACGAATACATCGCACCACGCGGCGCTGGCGCAAGACGCAGGTATTTGCTGCGCGCAACGCCATCGATGATGGCTGCGCGGGAAGCATGCAGGCGCCCGCCGGGCCGCACCAGATCCTTGATGCTCTGATAACCACCAATGGCGGTCTGAACTGCCCATTGGCCGGGAACGTTCGCGCACAGACGCAGCGACGACAGCAGTTCGATGGCTTGCAGGTACTCCCCCGCTCCTTCGCGCCGGCCGCTGAACACCGCCCAGCCGACGCGGTAACCGCAGGCACGCCAGATCTTCGACAAGCCGGAAAGTGTGCAGCACAGCGTATCGTGGACGAGCGTGGCCATCGGTACGGACTCGGCCTCGTCGTAGGTCATCTCGTCGTAGATTTCGTCCGAGAAAACCACGAGTTTGTGCTGCTCCGCGAGACGCGCGATGGCGGCAAGCGTCTCCCGCGGGTACACGGC